>JAFAHH010001103.1 GCA_019237355.1 Acetobacteraceae bacterium
TGGTTGGACAGAACGCGGCGAAGCACATGCTACCCCGCGGCTCGGGCGCGATCCTGTTCACGGGCGCATCGGCTAGCGTTAAGGGCTACCCAAGATCCGCGTCGTTCGCCATGGGTAAATTCGCCCTCCGTGGCCTAGCGCAGAGCATGGCGCGCGAGCTGGCCCCCAAGGGCATCCATGTGGCCCATTTTGTGATCGACGGGGTGATCCGAAACCCAGGCCGAACGGAGCCCCCCGACTCGCCCGATAGCATGCTCGACCCGGACGCCGTCGCCGAGACCTATTGGCACATACTAAACCAGAAGCGCAGCGCCTGGACCTGGGAAGTGGAGCTGCGGCCTTGGGTGGAGAAGTTCTGATGCCGGGAGCAGACGGCTTCAGCCCGAAGCCATCTGCTCGAGCGTTTGGAGGCTTTCTGACGATCGGAACCCCAATCCCCAGCCCATTTTGCGTGCAAAATGGGACCTGGTGCTCGCGAATTGGGAACTCGATTTCGGCCTCAGGCGATCCCGCCCTATGGCCAGATATGCTGCGTTTCAATCACCATGACGCCATACAGATCCTGTGCGAAGTTTTTTGCATCAGCTAACAGGACCTGCCCTTCAGGGCTCGCAAAGGCGGCGTCGTGCGCTGCAACCGAATCGAACCACAGCTCCGAAAATCCGTCCCACCCGGCATTCGGATATTGTTGCCGGTCGATAAGGTTGGTGGCGTATCGCCGCAGCCCGGGCAGCTTCTTGCAAAGTTCTGCGTGGGTCCCGAGCCAATGGGCATGAAACTGTTCGAGCGAAAGGCCCTCCTTTTTCCGCAGGAACCCGATACGTTTGGCGTAATTTGCCATCACCCCCCCTTTCCTTGCGGCGAACAGAGAGTATTAGACGCAAACGGCGGGTCGCGAAACGTGCCTGCTCGAGCTAGCACGATGGGCCGTAATATGAGAATGCCGCCACGATAGCCGCTTGGTCGCGGCTATGCTCATCGCCCCCTTGGGGTCAATGCAAAGCGTGGCTCGGGAAGGCCACGCACGCCGACATCCACCGCCAGCAATGCTCCAGCGAGCGGCTGCGCGGCGAGGTCAGGTTCTGGCTCGCCGTCGTCACATAGAGAATATCGAGATTTGGACGCCGAAAGCGCAGCAGGTTGGGTGCGGCGTTGGGAGGGCAACAATCCGGTCGATGCGCCCATCGGGCCGATAGCGCACCACCCGGCCGGCGTTGTACTCAGCGTTCCAGAGGTAGCCTTCGGCATCGACCGTGGAACCGTCCGGAACGCCGGGCGGCTCGGTTGTGGCGACTACCCGCTTGCCGCCCAGCTCCCCGGCATCAGGATCGATTCGTAAGCAAATATCTGCTGGAGCAACGAGTCGGCGAAGTACATCGTTCGCCCATCGGGACTCCAGGCGAGGCTGTTGGGAATGAGGATTCCAGAGAGGAAGGGCCTCAGCTCTCCCGCCAATCAAGGCGATAGAGACTCCCCTTCGGGGCTGGAGTGATATTGTGCATCGTCCCGACCCAGAACCGTCCTTGGCGATCGCATCGCCCATCATTGAAGCGGTGGTCCGGAACGCGCGCGGGCGGCGTTGCAACCGGTTGAAGCCGCCGGTCGTCGTCTCATAAAGGGCGATTTGATCGGGAAGTGCTACGAGCAGCCGCCCGTCATCGGCGAATGCAATCGAGCCTACGAGATTGGGCATGCTCCAGATCTCGATGAGATTATTAGGTAACTGAAGCGGCGGACTGCCGGCCGGTGAATATCCACCCAGTAAAGCGCCTGTTCCTGCTCGTTCCAGATCGGGCTCGCGCCGAGAATATCAGTCTGGTCACCAATACGGATTATCGAGGTCATGGCCACCACCAGAAAGCCTGCGCTCCGTGCTTGCGCTTGGGCCAGCCATCTGGTGCAGCGGCTCAATCGGGCGCTCGGCCGACGACACCGCCGATCCACACCCAGATCAGCGCTGAATCTCCACCACGTGCGTGGACGCAAACTTGGAATACCCTCAAGGGTGCGTCTCAGGTGGCCTATGTATCCAGAATCCGAGGGATCAGATGACGACGAGCTCGCGTGACCTCGAGTGGTTTTGGGGCGGCAAGCGGGTCGTCGTTGGTCTTAGCGAGTCCGGCCGTGGGCCGGGTGTGCTGCTCCTCCCGGCCCTAAGTTCGATTTCTACGCGCGCTGAAATGCAGCCGTTGATGGACCGTCTGGAAGCAACCGCGCATCTCTTCTCGGTCGACTGGCCTGGCTTTGGCGAACAGAGCCGGCCGAATATCCGATGGTCACCGGATGCGTTGTCCAGCTTCCTTGACCACCTTCTGCGAAAGGTCGTCCCACAGGTACGCATGATCGTCGCGGCCGGGCATTCCGCGGCGTACGCGCTGTACCATGCCGCCCATCACCCTGGCCGCTTTGCGAGGCTTGCTCTCATTGCGCCGACATGGCGCGGGCCCCTGCCAACAATGGCCGGTGGCTACCGTCCAGTGTTCGCCAGAATCAAGCGGTTGATCGAACTGCCGGTGCTGGGACCGCTCTTGTACCGGGCGAATGTGAATCCGTTGATGGTGCGCATGATGGTTGCTGGCCATGTCTATAGCCAGCCTCGCGCGTTAGCGCGACATCAGTTCTCTAACAAGTGGCGCGTTGTCAATGCTTCAGGCGCTCGATCCGGGTCCGCCGCATTCGTCACAGGAGGGCTGGATCGCGTTACAAGCCGCCCCGAGTTTCTCGCCCTGACGCACCGGTTGGATGTACCTATCCTGGTGATTTATGGCGCTGAGACGCCGCCGAAATCGCGTTCCGAGATGGAAGCGCTTTGCCAATCGCCAGGCGTACAATCCTGCCTCCTGCCGAAAGGAAAGCTTGCCGTGCATGAGGAATACCCGGACGAAGTTTGGCGCGTCCTGAAATCCTTTCTATCTAGTGGTAATTTGCGTGGTCAGTAACTAAGCCGGATGGTGGCCGTCGCCGCGCGACGATGCAGCCGCTCTCGGACGCACAACTGTTTACCCGAGAGCCGCCGATAAACTGTCGCAGTAATTGCCCCAAAAGAACCCAGAAAAGCAGGCCTGTTAGTCCACCAGGGGTATTCTCTAGCCCATAACGATAATGATCGCCGCGGCCGCGGCTTGGCCCTGGCGCCGGTAGCTGTGTGGTGTACCCGAGTCGAATTGCATTGAATCGCCTCCGGCAAGGGCAGTGTCATCACCATCGATGTTCACGATCAGCCGCCCTTCGATCAGGTAGATGAACTCCGTTCCGGCATGCTGGTGCGGTTGTGACGGCTGCGCCGACTTCGGAAATTCCGCAAAGTAGGCATCCATCTTGCGGTTCGTTGCACGGAAATTGAGGCTCTCGAATAAATAAGATGGGGCCGCCTCACCGGGTCGATCTGGTAGGCGCACACGCTCCTGCTTGCGGGTCACCGCGACGGCTGGACGCTCTTTGCTCTCAATAAAAAAGTGTTCCAGGCCAACGCCGAAAACCATCGCGATTCGAAGTAAAGTCGGTAGGGTGGGAAACAACTGACCGCGCTCAATCTTCGACAGCAGCGCGGGGGATAGGCCAGTGTGCTCAGCAAGTTGTACCTGCCCCATGTTCTTCTTCACCCGCAGATTGCGAATTTTTGGGCCGATTTTGTAGTGCTCGAGCCCGGCCACCAGTGTCTCGGAGAGCATGAATACCTCGCTTTTTCTTCATGATCACACCCACCCGCGCCTGGTTTCATAATACGAAATGCACTTTTAGCAATACGAAAATGTGAATGGCATTCAATCGCGGTGTCCCGTAAATCATCTGCGGGCGCCGCGGCCAGTCTTGTGGAGCCCAAAAACGGGTGTGCCAAAATCGTTCGGGAGATTGATTATGAAGATGAACGTAAGGAAGGCCGCTATCGCCGCGATCGCGGCAACGTCGTTAGCGGTAGGGACGGCTGATGCACGTGACGTCGACAGGAACCTGGTTGATACGGCCGCTTCGGCGGGTCAGTTCAACATTCTGGTAACCGCAATCAAAACGGCCGGACTGGCCGACACCTTGAAGAGTTCCGGGCCGTTTACGGTTTTTGCGCCGACCGACGCGGCTTTCGCGAAGCTGCCCGCCGGTACAATGAAAACCCTGCTGAAGCCCGAGAACAAGGCCCAGCTCACCGCGATCCTCACCTACCATGTCGTACCAGGAACGGTTATGGCCGCCGATGTGGCTAAGCTCAAGCAAGCCAAGACATTGAATGGCCAAATGATCTCGGTCAAGGCGAATGGCGGTGCGGTCGCAATCAACGACGCCAAAGTCACCGATGCCGACATTAGGGCGTCGAATGGCGTCATTCACGTGATTGACACTGTGATGCTGCCGCCCAGCGGCTGACAAGAACCAGCCAGGCCAGATTCGCCTGCTATTTGCTGCCCAACACAAAACGTAACTGCGCCATCGTCGATGCACAACATCGCGGTGCTTTGGTCGGTAACTAACTGGAATGGAGACGAGTAATGAAACCTGTCAACCTGATAGCCCAAGCTCTTCTGGTCATAGGCGGACTGAACTGGGGCCTCGTTGGCCTATTCCGATGGGATCTTGTGGCGGCCCTGTTCGGAGATGGTTCGATCTTGTCCCGGCTGGTCTATGTGGTCGTTGGCGCGTGCGCGCTTTGGCAGCTCGGGCGGCTTTTGGTAGCTCGAGACAGCTCGCGTGACGCGTGGGATGCGGCTTAAGCTTCCTTGCTAAAACCCAGTGATCGGAAATAACGGGGCGCGCCTGGCCTTCTCGCCTCGCCTCAACTCCAGCCCAACGTTTCGCGCTGATTCCCGGGCTAGCGAGGAGGCCAGGTACTTTGGTCGCAGTGCTAATGTCATGCCAAAAATTCTCATCATCGGAGCCAGCCAAGGGATAGGACTGGAAGCCCTGAAGCAGGCGCTTGCATCAGGTTACGAGGTTCGCGCTATGGCGCGGTCCGCGAATAAGATCAGCATTGAGCACCCAAGCTTGGAAAAGGTTGTGGGTAATGCGCTTGATCGCGATCACGTCGAAGCAGCCTTGGACGGTATCGACGTCGTGGTTCAGGCGCTCGGGGTGCCAGCAGACCTCCAAGCTTTATTCGGCCCTGTCCAGCTTTTTTCTGAGTCTACGCGAATTCTTGTCCCCGCCATGGCGCGTGCGGGCGTCGGGCGGCTGATTTGCGTTACGGGTTTCGGCGCGGGTGATAGCCGCGAGCGATTAGGATCTGTTCCAAGCATTCCGTTTCGCATTTTCTTGGGACGTGTGTACGACGACAAGGATATCCAGGAACAGATCGTGCGAGGAAGCGGCCTACACTGGACCATCGTGCGGCCGGTACTTCTGACAAACGGGGTGAGAACTGGCCGCTACCAGGTCCTCGAGGATCCAAAGCGCTGGCGAGGTGGCTTTATATCGCGCGCGGACGTCGCTGATTTCTTGATCAAAAGCGCTCAAACAAACGCTTACCTCTGGAAGACACCGGTTCTCGCTTATTGATAATCTTTCAATCGCCACCGGACGCAGCGAATAAATGTGCCGGAGTGCTGGGCAGGGCGACTCATATCGCGAACGGGTTCTCACGGGACCGTCGTGGGACGAACGCTCGAGCAATCGACACCACGACCTCAGCAATGAAGGAACCCATTAGAAGTCCGGCTACGCCGTACACGGCAGACGCGGTGCTTAGAAGCACCTGGGGACTATGCGTTTCCACCGCGGTCTGCAGGATCGCGCGCTGGTCTCCAGTGTGATCCTCGATCACTTCAAGCAGGGCCAATATGGGCCGCAGCAAGGGTTGGGTGGCCTCAAGGCGGTCATACGCGGAGCGGAGACTGTGTATCCGCGCAATCGAGGCCTCCAGCGCCTGGGCGTTGGACGGCTCTACAGGGCGCAGAGCCGCGATCGCGGCCTCGTCCGCCTCGCCCACAGTGGGGTAGAAGCTCCGGGCTGCGGCCTTGCGCTGCTCGATGTCGCGCCGGCCATCCTCAGCGATTTGCAGCAGCGCCGCCGCATACTGGTGGGCCAAGGCGGGTAGCTGCATCGCAGCCAGCGCCAGGGCCAGCGACAGCCCGAGTCGGAGAGCATTCGATATCCAGCGCCCCACAAAGCCTACCATCTGCCGGGTCCCCTGTTGAGCGGCGGCGCGTATACGTCGCACAGCACTCTCGTCGAGTTTCTCGGCAACCGATTTTGCTGGCAATTCATCCGCCAGCCACTGGAAGCCACGAACGGAACCTGGATTTGCTGTTCCCGGGCAGTTCAATAACGGGTACCATCCCTGTGTCGGGCGTATCGATTTTTTCAGGAGCGCGCTTGGCATGGACCTGCAGGAGGTGTTTCCAGCTAAGCCGGAGAGGGGGCCGGGCTACGAGCCGCGCAGAATGGGGCTGGCGCTCGCGAATTGGGAACCCGAGTCCGCCGCAAGCCATCGCCTCTAATGCATGAGGGGAGGAATGGACTATGGAACGTCGTGATCTTTTCAAATCAATTGCCGCTACGGCGCTGATCGGCGGCACGGCCGGGGCGCAGGCGGCGCCCGAGCAGGGCGGCATGCCGCCACTCCCGGTCCTAACCGATCCCGGCGAGCGGCGCGGCGATATGCTTTACCGCAAATTCGGCGCGACCGGCGTCAGCGTCTCGGCGATTGGCTTCGGCGGATCCCATTTCGCCAAGCCGGGGATTGAGGAGGCGGAGTCGATTCGCCTCTGCCACGAAGCGATCGATCGCGGCATTACGTTCATGGACAATTCGTGGGACTACAACAAGGGCACGAGCGAGGAGCGTATGGGGAAGGCCCTGGCGCAAGGCGGGTATCGCGACCGGGTCTTCCTGATGAGCAAAGTCGATGGGCGCACCCGGCAGGAAGCGCAGAAGCAGCTTGATGAATCCTTGCAGCGCCTGCGTACCGACCGGCTCGACCTCTGGCAGTTCCACGAGATCATCCGCTACGAAGACCCCGACCGCATTTTCGATCAGGGTGGTGCAATCGAGACGGCGCTAGATGCCAAGAAGGCGGGAAGAATCCGGTTTATCGGTTTCACCGGACACAAGGATCCGCACATTCACAATTACATGCTCGATGTAGCGGGCCGGCACGGTTTCCATTTCGATGCCGTCCTTTTCCCGAGCAATGTGATGGATGCGCATTTCCGAAGCTTCGCACGCGAATTCATGCCGCGTGCGGTGCGCGAGCGGCTGGCTATCCAGACGATGAAGCCGCTCGGCGGGGCCGATGGGGTGATCCTCAAAAGCGGTGCGCCAATAACCGGCATCGATTGCCTGCATTACGCGCTCAATCTACCAACAGCGGTTGTTATCACCGGCATCGATAACCGACGTGCGCTGGACCAGGCATTCGAGGCGACCCGTACCTTCAAGCCGATGTTGCAGGCGGAGATTGCCGAGCTTCTAAGCCGAACCGCCAAGCCGGCACAGGCGGGCCAGTTCGAGCTCTTTAAAACCTCGGCGCATTTCGATTCCACGGCGCAGAACCCGGACTGGCTCGGAGGCGAAGATCCGGAAGTGCAGCGGCTTGCGCCCAAGAAGGCCGGGTAGCTCGCAAGGCTGGCTTCTATGCTACAGGATGAGCCAGGGGCTTAATCCATTTAGAAAGGTGGTGACCCATGGAAGCTCACCGACCGTGGCTCAACAGAATCATGGAGTTTGGCAGCTATATAAGCCCAATATGGCACAATATGCGGTCTATCTCGTTTTCTCAATATGCTGAGGACGTCCTGCTGCATCACCTGCGGCCCCAGAAGCGGGGTTTCTATCTCGATGTAGGAGCTTATCATCCATGGATGAGTAGCAATACCTACAAGCTGTATCTAAAAGGGTGGTCGGGCATAACGATCGAGCCCAATCCAGATGTAGCACAGCTGTTCAACAGAATAAGGCCTCGCGATACTCACCTGAATATCGGCATTTCGGGCGTCGAATCAGAACTCATCTATTACAGATTCACGGAAGCCAATTTGAACAGCTTTGATGCTGGCCAGGCCGCTCGGATGAACAGACCAGTGATTGACACATGTCGCATAAGGTGTCTTCCATTAAGTGAGGTTATTAACAAATACTGTCCAAATCAGCACATCGATCTGTTATCAATAGATTGCGAGGGGCTAGACCTAAGCGCTATCGAAAGCATAGATTGGGTGAGCATTCGACCCACTGCGATAATCGTCGAAGACTTCGACCAGTTTCTGTTAAATAATCATGTGCCCGGAGTGAGCTTAATTCGAAGTTACCTCGCCGAACGCAATTATATGGTTGCCGCTCAAGGGATTTTCAGTTTCATCTATGTAGACAGAATGGCGTTTGCGAGGACTGGACAGACATCCGGGTTCCGCCTTGATCAGTCCCAGCTCGGCGGCTTGGCCGAGAGCGCAACCTATGAGCCCGCGAACGGGCTTCAAAATACCGGTGCCCAAGCACGGGCCGGGGCGATGGTGAAGGATGCTTGGCATAGAGGCGACTGAGGCAATTGTGGCCCGCATCGCAGGAACCCACGTCCACCCGGCAAATAGAAGGCATGTTCCGTATCGTCAGGCTGGTTGGAGGTCTCGATTACGATTGTGTAGCCGCCAGATCATCTGGGTGTGCTGATGGGCAAAGCATTGGTCGATGTTCTAATCCCGGTGTTTAACGGCGCTAAAACGATAAGGTCCGCGATTGAAAGCATACAGCGTCAGACTCTAAAGGAGTTCAGGATCATTGTCATAGACGATGGTTCAACCGATTCGACGCCAGAAATTCTGGAAGGGATCGCAAAGAGCGATTCGCGACTTCGCGTGCTGACCAAGTCCAACAGCGGAATTGTCGATGCTCTCAATATAGGGTTAGAGCAATGTCGAGCGGAGTATGTCGCACGGCACGATGCAGATGATCTTGCCAATCCAACGCGATTCGAGGAACAAATCGCGTACCTCCGAGCACATCCGGCGTGCATCGCTGTCTCTGGTGCAGCTCGACATATTGACGAACGAGGCCGTCCAACCGGGACCATGGCTCGCTTCCCGCAACCCAGTTCGGCCGATCCTACCCGGGTGCCCTCGCGGGAGCCCTACTTGATGCATCCATTCTTAATGGTCCGAAGATCAAGTATACAGGCTGTTCACGGCTATAGACACGTGTATCACGCCGAAGATACTGACTTATATTGGCGCCTCCAGGAGGCCGGCGAGCTTCATAATCTCGAGTCAGTGCTCGGAGACTTCAGGCTGCATTCTGGTAGTGTAACGAGTAGCGCGGCTATAAACGGACGGATAAGCGCACTCAGCTCTCAGCTAGCGGGCATTTCAGCGATGAGGCGTAGGGCAGGGCGTCCCGATTTAGAGTTCCGGAAGAATATGATCCAACAATATCATCAGGCTAAGTCACTCTCCGGGATCTTCCACCTTGGGAGTTACGGATTAGACAAGGATGAGACCGATCACCTGGAAATTTCGGCGGCGGCCAAAATGCTGGAAAATGCCGCGTACAAGCCGTATGAGCTTGATTTGGATGACTGCACTTTTATTCGTGAAGCCATCGGCAAACATGCGCATCGGCTAACTCCGTCCAACCGTTCTCTTTTAAGTAGGAACCTGTCGGGGAGCGCAGCGCGCCTGGCGCATGGACGAAAGCTCGCCCAGGCCGCGGCGCTCTTGCCGCCAAAGCTTTATCCTGCTGCAGCTGGACGGCTTGCCTTCCGAGCCAGTTTACCCCGACCGGTTAGGCGTTTTGTGAAAGAAGTGACACGCGGCGCAGGCTATCAAAAATGACCGAAGCCTGACCGGGCTGTTGCCGCTAGAGACCCGCGGGTTGTCCTGCCTGCGCCGGCCTGAGGGCGGCCCTCGAATCGCGCCGTCACTCCCTTGCGACACGTAACGTCTCGGCGGCGGGCAGCTCAGCTGCGAGTTGAATTGCGCGTCAGCACCGTCGCTCAGACCGCGCCTCCAACTTGCCTCGGATGTCGGCAAGCGCGGGTTTGGCGGTCCGCGCATCTCGGTAGGCCGCGACGCACCCAGTCAGTTGACCAGCAAAGGATAGACCGGGTCCCACTCGCGGCGAGCCATCCAGCTGTAGCCGTTTTGTTCGGCCGATTCACCTGTTCGTGGGCGGGTGAGGCATCCATTCGAGCGGGATCGGGTCTAGACCCCGGGGCGCAAACGCGGTGTACTATGCCATGGGTCGAATTCAATCTGGCCGCCGCGCCGATTACCGCTGGTTTCATCCCGTTCATACCCGCTGGATGGACAATGATCCGTTCCGGCATGTCAACAATGCGAATTATCTATCCTATTTCGACACGGCGGTGACCTATTGTGAAATCACCGAGGGCATCGCTGATTTGCTTAATGGGCCGCTGCAATGCGTCGTGGCCGAGGTGATGTGCCGCTATCATCATCCGGTGGCGTTCCCAGACCGGCTCAGTATCGGGCTTAGAGTAGCTAGGATCGGGGGCAGCTCGGTCCGGTTCGAGCTCGGCGTGTTCCGCAATGAGGAGCAGCACGCAGCGGCTGAGGGATATTTCGTTCACGTATTTGTCGACGCTGCAACGTTGCGCCCCGTGCCAATTCCGGAACCAGCGCGCGCCAAGTTGCGCCAATTCGCGGTTGGATCGCAGGAGGACTAGAAATGGATCTTGGCATTGCTGGCAGGAAGGCGATTGTATGCGCCGCGAGTCAGGGGCTCGGCCGCGCCTGTGCCCTGGCCTTGGCGCGGGAGGGTGTTTTGGTCGTGATCAATGCAAGGCGCCCCGAGCCCTTGGCGCGGACCGCCGAGGAGATAAGGCGGGAAACCGGCGCACAAGTGACCCCGGTCGCCTGCGACATCACGACCGAGGAGGGGCGCGCCGCCGCACTCGCGGCGTGCCCCGAGCCAGACATTCTGGTCAACAATGCGGGCGGACCACCCCCCGGTGATTTCCGGAACTGGAGCCGCGAGGATTGGATCCGGGCGCTCGATGCCAACATGCTCACGCCCATTTTCCTGATTAAAGCGGTGATCGACGGCATGTGCGGGCGTAAATTCGGCCGCATCGTGAACATCACTTCGGGCGCGGTGAAATCGCCAATCCCGACACTCGGATTGAGCAATGGGGCGCGCGCTGGCCTCACGGGCTTTGTGGCTGGCCTGGCACGGCAAGTGGCGCAGCACAATGTCACGATCAATAATCTATTGCCGGGCCCGTTCCTTACCGAAAGGTTGCGGGCAAACAGCCGCGCCGCCGCGGAGAAGGCCGGACGACCGGTCGATGAAATCATCGCCGAGCGTGCCCGCAGCAGCCCCGCTGGCCGGGTCGGGGACCCGGCGGAGTTCGGCGCCGCCTGTGCGTTCCTGTGCGCGACCTCCTCGGGATACATCGTCGGGCAAAACTTCCTGCTCGACGGTGGGGCCTTCAACGCGACAATGGGCTAAGCGTGAACCTTGTACGTAGATTAGCTTGGCTGGGATTAGCTTGGCTGGTTTGCATAACCCTGCTCTTGGGACTTGCCAGCCCCGTCTCTGCGCAAAAATCTGAAGACACGCTGCGCATTAGTTGGCGCGACGCCGTTGCCGATCTCGATCCCTATTACAATCAGATCCGCACCGGCCTGGTCATCGCTTTCCATGTGTTCGATACGCTACTCTATCGTGATCCTGATACCCTGCAATTGAAACCCGCGCTCGCGGCCTCGTGGCGACAAGTAGACGACACCACGCTCGATTTCACCTTGCGCCAGGGCGTTGTCTTCCATGACGGTAGCCGGTTCAGCGCCGATGACGTGGTTTACACCATCAACAGCGTCGTCCACGATAGCCGCATCGCTGTACCCAGCAATTATACTTATCTCGATAGAGCGGAAAAGATCGATGACACTCATGTTCGGCTGAAGCTGAAACACACCTTCCCCGCCTCACTCGAATATTTGGCAATGGTGACGCCGATCCTGCCGAAAGCGTACCGGGAGCGCGTCGGCGCCGACGCCTTCAACAAGATGCCGGTTGGGACCGGACCTTACCGGATCACCAAAGTGGAGGGCTTGGACAGGATCTTTCTCGAACGCTTCGACTCCTATTTCGCCACGAGCCCGAAGGGCAAGCCCGCGATCCGCAAGCTGGTGATCAACGAGGTGAGGGATTCGAGTGAAGAACTCGCCGATCTCATCAATGGCCGGGCCGACTGGATTTGGGATATCGAACCAGAGAAGTTCGACATTGTCGTGAATTGGCCAAACCTGCAGGCGGTTCGGGCCGAAACGATGCGCGTGCCCTATGTTAGTATGGATGCTGCTGGCCGAACCGGCGCTGGCAATCCGCTCACCGTCGAGAAGGTGCGGCAGGCTATCCTGTATGCGGTTGACCGCCAAGCAATGGCGCGGCAACTGGTTCCGGGCGGCTCCCGCGTCCTGGATGCGCCCTGCTATCCTTCCCAATTCGGCTGCGACCAGGCGAGTGCCGTGAAATACGCCTACGACCCGGCCAAAGCCAAGCAGCTCCTGGCCGAAGCCGGCTATCCTGACGGATTTGATACCGACCTGGTCTCGTATTTGTTGCCTACCTGGACCGACGCCGTGCAATCCTACTTGAAGGCCGTTGGCATCAAAGTGCGGTTGGCGCAATTGCCGGTCGGCCGCGCCGTTGCCCTCTCCGAGGCAGGGCAAAACCCGCTCGACATGGGATCATGGGGCAGTTACTCAATCAACGATGTTTCCGCCTTCCTCCCGGTGTTTTTTGCCGGAGGCCCGCGCGATTACGTGCGCGATCCTGAGCTTGAGGCCTTGATCCGGAAGGGCGATACCACTACGAGCCCAGATCAGCGCCGAAAATACTACTCCGAAGCGATACGGCTCATCACGCAGCGCGCCGATTTTATGCCGCTGTTTACCTATATCAAGAGCTATGGCTTTTCGCGCCAGCTCAATTTCAAGCCCTATCCTGATGAAATTGCCCGCTTTTATCTTTCAAGCTGGAAATAGGAGATTTTAGTCCGGCGCCATGCGTTATGCGATTGGAGCGCGATGGCTGGAGGCGAAAGCGCCGGCAAGCTGAATCGCGCTTGAAAGAACGCTAGAGCATTATGGCTTCGGCCCGAAGCCACATCTTCTAGAGAGGCGGAGGTGATCGCTTGAAAACACGTGACCTACGCAACGCCGTCGTCGTGATCACGGGAGCGTCCAGTGGGATTGGGCGCGCCGCCGCGCTGGCCTTCGCCCGAAAAGGCGCCCGGCTCGCCCTTGCCGCCCGGCGGAGCCGCGTTCTCGATGAGGTCGCGGCGGAATGCCGCCAGCTTGGGGTGCCAGCGATCGCCGTTCCGACCGATGTGACCGATCCAGAGGCGGTCGAGAACCTGGCCGAGCAATCCATCGTTCGCTTCGGCCGCATTGACGTTTGGATCAACAATGCAGGGGTCGGAGCAGTCGGCAGCTTCACGGAAACACCGGTCGAGTCCCATGATCAGGTGATCCGGACCAACCTGATCGGATATGTGCACGGCGCGCACGCCGCGCTGAGGCGCTTCATCCGGCAGCGCTCGGGCGTGTTGATCAACACGATATCTTTCGGCGCCTGGGTGCCGGCGCCCTTCGCCGCCGCCTACGCGGCCAGCAAATTCGGCCTGCGTGGCCTATCGGAGTCGCTGCGAGCGGAAGTGCAGCGCTGGCCGGATATCCATATCTGCGATCTGTATCCCTCTTTCATGGATACGCCTGGCGTCCAGCATGGAGCCAACTATACCGGCCGGGTGCTGAAACCCGCGCCGCCCGTCTACAGCCCCGAGCGAGCGGCCGGGGCGATGGTCAGCCTCGCCGAAAATCCGCAGAACGCCACGACGATAGGCGCTATCGCTACGCTCGCCAAACTCGGCTACGATCTTGCGCCGTCCCTGACCCGGTGGGCGGCGGATCGTTTTATCCGGCTCTATCTGCAGCAAGCCAAGCCGGCGCCAAAAACCGAAGGCAATCTGTTCCATCCAATCCCGGAGGGAACTGGAACTACCGGCGGCTGGCGGTCACCCGGGGAACGCGCCGCTGTGGTAACGGGACTGGTTGTCGCGGTGGTCGTTGGTGGACTATTGCTGCTCGGACAGCGGCGCACTGCCGCTTAGTGTAGATAACTAGAGATAACTAGCGAAATCATGCCGGAACCACAACCGCCTTTGCTATCACGCCTGCCCGCCTTCGAGGGTGATGAGCTGTTCGTCGTTATAGAGACGCCTAAGAACAGCCGCAACAAATACGACTACGACGAGGCCGTTGGAGCGTTTCGCTTGAAGGCAGTGATGCCAGAGGGCATGGCTTTTCCTTACGATTTCGGCTTCATCCCCTCAACGCTGGGCGAGGACGGCGATCCACTGGATATTTTGGTACTGCTCGACGCGCCCGTAGTTGTCGGCTGCGTACTAAGCGCGCGGTTGATTGGGGTTATCGAGGCGGAACAGCGGGCCGCAGGCAAGCCTTGGCTGCGCAATGACCGGCTGCTTGCAGTGGCGACCCATGCCCGCACCCACGAGCATGTTCACCGCCTCGATGATTTGCGCCCGAATCTATTGGGCGAGATCGAAGCGTTCTTTGGGCAATATAATGCGCTGAGTGGCAGAGAATTCCGGCCAGTCGGCCGGTCTGGTCCGGATCAAGCCCGTGCGCTCGTCGAGCACGGTCGGGCAGCATTTCAGCAGCATCGAAACAGAAAGTAGGACATAGTATGTCGGCAACAACGGACGATGTGACGCCCGTTGCGCAAGGCGTGACCAGTCGGCCAGAAACGATCGCCAAACCGCTCGGCTTCATCGGGCTTGGCACAATGGGTTTGCCCATGGCGGTGAATTGCGCCCGCCAGGGCATCGCGGTGCTGGGCTGCGATGCCGACCCGACGCGGCTTGTGATGTTGGTGGATGATGCCGGGCCGGACGCCCTCGTGCATACCACGCCGGTCGTAAGCGAGGTCGGCGCCCGCTGCGAGATCGTGGTCTTGATGCTGCCCACAAGCAAGCAAGTCGATGAGGTCGTGAGCGAGCTAGCGGAATCGCTGCCTGTTGGGGCGCTGCTTATTGACATGGGTAGTTCCGTTCCGTCCGAAACATGCCGCTTGGCGGCGGCTTTGGAACCACGGGGGATTACGCTGATCGACGCGCCGGTCTCGGGCGCCGTGGAGCGTGCTCGATTTGGACGATTGACGATTTTGCTTGGCGGCACGGACGCCGGCATGGAAAAGGCGCGGATCTATCTCGAAGCTATGGGGGAGCGGATCATCCGTACCGGCCCGGTCGGATCAGCTCATGCCATGAAGGCGCTGAACAACTTCGTCTACGCTGCTGGGTTACTTGCTGTTTTGGAGGCGGTCGGGGTTGCGGCTGCGGCTGGGCTTGATCTTGAGGTATTCGCAGATGTGCTGAATGCCTCATCAGGCCGCAATGTGGCATCCGAGGCGAAACTCAAGCAATTCATCCTCTCCGGCAGTTACGAAGGCGGGTTTCGCCTCGGACTAATGGCAAAGGACCTGCAGATCGCGGCAAATCTCGCGGAAGAAAGCCGGGTCGAGACCCCTGCGCTCGCTACATGCCTGCACGTCTGGCGCCGGGCGCTGGACGCGCTGGGACCCGATGCCGACAATACCGAGATGCATCGGCTGTTCTCACGCTAGCGCCTTACATGACCCCGCGACGCGCCCCGGAGGCGTTGACCGAACAAGAAGCCGCGGCCGAGCTCGCGCAATTGGCGGCCGAGATTGCGCGCCATGACCGCGCCTACTACCAAAACAATGCGCCAGAAGTAGCCGACGCCGAATACGACGCGCTCCGGCAGCGCAATGCCGCAATCGAGGCTCGGTTCCCGCATCTCGTCCGGCCCGATTCGCCGAGCGCGCGCGTGGGCGCGGCTCCTGAAGCTGGGTTCGCGAAGCTGCGGCATCGCATGCCGATGCTTTCACTCGATAATGCCTTTGATTTCCCGGACTTCGCTGAATTTTGCGCGCGCGCGCGCCGGTTTCTCGGGCTGGCGCCAGAGGCGAAGCTGCGCCTGGTGGGGGAGCCTAAAATCGACGGGTTATCGATCAACCTGACCTATGAACACGGGCGGTTTACCCGGGGTGCGACGCGCGGCGACGGCATCGAGGGCGAAGATGTCAGCGCCAATTTGCGAACCATGCCAGCCGTACCGCGCAAGCTGGCCGGGCCGGCGCCGCAATTTATCGAGATCCGGGGCGAGGTTTTTATGACCAAACCCGATTTTCTCGCGCTGAACGAAGCGCAAGCGAAGGCTGGGGGCCGGGTATTCGCGAATCCACGGAACGCGGCAGCCGGCAGCTTGCGGCAGCTCGATCCTTCGGTTACGGCGGGCCGAAGACTCTCACTGTTTGTCTATGCGATGGGCGAAATCAGTGAGCCGGTCGCTGACACGCACTGGGCGTTTCTCGAGCGCCTCAAGGAATGGGGATT
>JAFAHH010000121.1 GCA_019237355.1 Acetobacteraceae bacterium
ACGCGATCGGTCTGATCCCGGCGATGCTGCTCGTTGCCGTGGTTGTGCTGCTGACGCTGCCATTGGCATGGCAGCTGACTCGCTTACTCAACCGACCGAACCAACACCGGGCCGCAGACAGCGGTCTGGTGGAACCGTGAGCAACGGTGTCGCTGATCGGGACGCAGATCCGCGATGTTGATAACCAGTCGTGCCAACGTCGTCGTCGCGCTCGGCGCGACCCAGACTATCGCCTGGGCCTCGAGCTATTACATGCCCGCGATCCTCGGCGGACCAATCGCCGATGCGCTCAATCTGCCGGCGAGCGTGTTCTTTGGGCTGTTCTCTGGAGCGTTGCTGCTATCGGCAGCGGTCGGCCCATCCGTCGGTCGGCTCATCGACCGACAAGGTGGACGCGGTCTGCTGGCCGTCTCAAACCTGGTCATCGCCACTGGGCTGCTGATCCTCGCTGCTGCGCAGGGCATTATGGGTCTGGCGACCGCCTGGATCGTGCTCGGCGTCGGTATTGGCATCGGTCTCTATGACCCGGCTTTTGCGACTTTGACTTGGCTCTATGGCCGTGACGCACGCCGCTCTATCACGGGGATAACCCTCATTGCCGGCTTTGCCAGCACGATCGGCTGGCCGTTGAGCGCGTTGGTCCTGCATCAACTGGGCTGGCGGTCCGCCTGTCTGATGTGGGCCGGGCTCAACATGCTGGTGGCTGCCCCGCTGAATTGGCTGACGATTCCGGGTCGAGGGACGCCCGAGCCGCTGCGGGAGACTGACACCGAAACATCAACGGCTGCACCGCCGCGCGCGGCCATGCCAGTTCTGTCCTTCTATTTCGCCGCTACCTGGTTCGTCCAGGGGGCGATGGCGGCGCATTTGCCAGGCTTGTTGCAGGCGGTGGGTGCGTCCTCGGCTGCTGCGATAGCTGCCGGGTCCCTGGTAGGTCCTGCTCAAGTCGGCGCCCGCATCGTGGAGTTTGGCTTTTTGCGCTCCTTCCACCCGATCTCCTTGGCACGGCTCGCCTCCGCATTGCATCCGATCGGCGCTGCGTTTCTCGTAATGTTCGGCGCTCCCGGCATCATCGGGTTCGCGCTGTTGCACGGCGCGGGCAACGGCATGATCACGATTGCCAAGGGCACTCTGCCCTTGGCAGTTTTCGGGCCGCAAGGCTATGGGCTGCGCAGTGGGCTGCTTTCGGCATCGGCACGGACGGTGCAGGCGGCGGCGCCGTTCCTGTTTGGCTTGCTGCTTGAGCGGGTCGGGATCGGCGCGGTCGGATTATCGGCTGGGCTTTGCCTCGCCGCTTTTGGATCGCTGTTCCTGTTGCGCCCGCGCCGGGCCGTCGTGACACAGCCTCGGCGGTCCGCGGCTGAATGCGAGGCGCTCCACTGCGATTATGTGAGGAAACCCAATCTTGCTGATACCGGCGGCGAGACCGGCATCGATCCCGGCCGCGCTGTCTTCCAGACCGTTGCGTTCTGATGATTCCGAAAGGACTGAGATGCGCGCAGATCGACCGAGCCGAACGGCAGAACAGAATGCGGCATTCCGCGCGGCAGAGAGTGCGCGGCCTCCCGGTGTTCGGCTGTTCGACGATCCTTACGCGGCCCGACTCTTGCCGACCAGTCTGCGAATGCTGGCCTGGATTTCATCCGTGCCGATCGTGGGACGCGGGCTCATCTGGTTCGTTGATGCACGCTGGCCCGGAGCTCGCAGTTCGATAATCGCTCGAACTCGACTGATCGACGAGTGGTTGTGCGAAGCCGTGGGAGCGGGGGTGGAGCAAGTGGTCCTGCTGGGTGCGGGATTTGATAGTCGGGCGTGGCGCTTACCGGCTCTCGCGGTTGTACGCGTATTCGAGGTGGACCATCCGGCGACGTCGGCAGAAAAACGGAGGCGATTAGCCGGTTTAGGCGCCGATCTTGCACATGTGCGATTCGTGCCAGTTGACTTCGATCGACAAATGCCAGCGGAACGCTTTGGTACAGGCGGGATTCGACCCCCTCCAGGGGGCTATCGTTATTTGGGATGGAGTTACGAATTATCTGCAGCCCGAGGCAGTTGACGCGATAACCAGATGGGTGGGCGGGCTGGCTCGAGGTGGGCGCTTCATTTTCACGTACATTCATTCGGGCGTTTTGGACGGGAGTATGTCGTTTGAGGGTGCGGCAGCCGTTTTGCGAGCGGTTCGGAGGTCGGGCGAACCGTGGACGTTCGGCATGCATCCCGATACGGTCGCCCACTACCTCGAACAGCGCGGATTGCACCTCCTTGCGGATCTCGGGGCTGACGAATACCGGTGCAAGGTTATCGGCCCGATCGCCCGAGGGATCCGGGGTTATCGCTTTTACCATGCTGCTCTTGCCGAAATCCGCAGTTCCGAGCTATCGGATCTGAAAAACGATAA
>JAFAHH010000142.1 GCA_019237355.1 Acetobacteraceae bacterium
TGGCGTCCCGTACGGGATTCGAACCCGTGTTGCCGCCGTGAGAGGGCGGCAAATAGCGTCCCATATCGTCCCACACGTCTGCAAGAGTTCGCGAATTATCCGAGTTCTTGGCTGTTCGATCCCATTGTGTCCCGCGCCGTCTATGCCGTATGTATGCCGTATTAGGCGAGAAGGCGAGTCGGATGCCACGCAAGGCCAGAGATGAACGGCTGGACACGAGAACGGCACGGTTCAAGCTCCCGGTTCAGCGGGAACCGCACTGGCGGACCATCCAGGAAGGTCGCGCGATCGGATACAGGCGCGTGGGTAGCGGGCGGGCTGGTACGTGGATCGCCCGGCATTACGACTCCTCTTTGCGCCGCCGCCAGTACGAGGCACTCGGCACCGCGGACGATTTTTTAAACGCCGATGGAGCGAGCACGCTCACGTTTGCCCAGGCGCAGGAAAAGGCGGCGGTGTGGTTCCGGGATGTCGAGCGCCGTGGCGGACGAACTGTCGAGCCGATCACCGTCGAGGAGGCCCTCGACGCATACGTGGCGGACTACCTTGCCCGCGGCGGTAAAGCTGAGCGTGATACGCGGGCAGCTATCAATGCCCACATCCTGCCCCAGCTCGGCCAGCGCCGGGTGGCAGATCTGACCTATGTGACGCTCCGAGATTGGCATCGAAAACTGGCTACTGTTCCGGCGCGGTTAAGGTCAACAACCACGCAGGCGAACACACGGACAGCAGAGACGGAAGACGCCAAGCGAGCGCGACGGGCGACCGCAAACCGGGTACTTACAGTTCTCAAAGCGGCCTTTTCGCTCGCCTACCGTGAGGGGCGCGTTCCATCAGATGACGCTTGGAGACGGGTGAAACCGTTCCCGAATGTAGAGGCGGCGCGAGTGCGGTACCTGACCGATTCTGAAGCGATACGGCTGGTCAAGTTCTGCTCGGCCGACTTTCGCCAGCTGGTCACAGCGGCGTTGCTTACGGGCTGCCGGTACGGCGAGCTCTCTTCGCTGCGGGCCGCAGACTTCGATCCGGATGCGGGGGTGTTACACATCCGGAAAACCAAAGCTGGCAGGCCGCGCGCGGTGCCATTAAGCGATGAGGCAATCCGGTTCTTTACATCCACTGTGGCGGACAAGTCCGCGACGGCAACCATGCTAACCCGCGGCGAGGCGGCGACATGGGGGCGATCATGGCAGTTCAGACCACTACGAGAAGCCTGCGCCGCAGCTAAGATCATCCCCGCGATATCGTTTCACGTTCTGCGGCATACGTTCGCCTCACGCTTGGCTATGAAGCGAGTGCCGATGTCCGTCATCGCGGCCGCTCTGGGGAACAGCGAAGCGATCTGCGCCAAGCACTATGCCCACCTCGCCCCCGGCTATGTCAGCGATACGATCAGGGAAGCAGCTGGCGATTTAGGGATCGTGGAGCCGCAGGTGGCTGTACCATTGCGACACAGAGCGGTTTCAGAGTGAATCCAGTGGGAAGCCGCCAGGGGGTGCTGCGACGCCGGGACCGGTCCTCGAGAACGGAAGGGATCACAACGTGCAAAGAGAAGGTGGACCACGCGGGGACGGAAGGAGGCTCGGAAAACCCGGCTGACGCGGCCTCGGGCGGCGCTGACACTGTTGACATCGTTGACACACTGTCTCCGGCAACTGACCAAGTTGCGGTGTCGTTTCAGCTCTATGAGCGCACCAGAAACCCGATCTACGCTTGGCGCGCGATCTGGCTGTGTCTGCGGCCCGATAGGGGACAACCCACTCACCCCCTCCCAGATTGGTGCTCCGAATATCTCGGTCGGTGCGCCGAGCGAATGTTAAGGCTGTGCGAACTGCGCGACCCGCGGTTGCTCGGAGAGAGGCAGGATGGCGAATCCGATGACGCTTACAACACGCGCATAAATAAGTGGCGACAGGGCCCGAGGATAACCGCAGACGACGCCCTACACATGGTCCCGCAGGTCCTCGGTTTGAGCCATCAGGGTAAAAACAGGATCCTGGAAGCGCACCGAGACGCCCAAAAGGTAATTGATGCGGTGGCCGTGGGGCTTGGAGGTCAGGTTTTCGGGGCACAACAGATGCTGACGAGCCTCATGGAACGGCACAACATTGCCGACCGGCAAGCCAAAAATCGAGTGAAGGACGGGAAAAAACTCCTCGACTCGCTAGCAGGCAGGCGGGGTAAAAACCTCCCGGCTACCTGATTACCTCGACCGGGCGGCTCAGAGGCCATACGTTCCGTTGCGTTCAAATAGATTCAACCGAACGGAGTGGTTTCGTGAGCGACTTATTGACCTCTACCGCGGATACACGGCCGATGCCGGCCGCGCGTACCATCGAAGATACGTGCCAGCATTACGGATGGACGAGGACATTCACCTACGGGAAGCTCGCTGAGCAGGAACTCCTGGCAGTGAAAGCGGGGCGCCGTACCCTGATCACCACTGAGTCCGCAGAGCGCTGCTTCAAGAAGCTGCCCCGCGCCACGTTTACCGCACCGAAGGCCGGGATCTAGTTGTGCCACCGGATGAAGATGAAGCCGGGTCCCCGCACCACCGCGGAATTTCAGGCCCGAACCTATCAACAGGCGCAAGCCTTGTTCGACGGCGACCCGGTGGTTTCGCCATTGGTGCCCGCTTCCAGGCGCGCCAATACCGCGGGCACAGATCAGCCGAAGCAGCACCGCGTTGGCTGTTGCGGAGCGGCGTGCGGTAATCTCGGCCAATGATGGCGGTTCCGGACATAGCGCGCTGGGAAAGCCTGTTCCGGGTCGGCATCCGGGTTGAAACCCCACCCCAGAAATCCAGAAAGGAAGATACCGAAATGGACAACGGAAGTTTACCTCGCAATGATAGCCCCAAACCTTTCGATTCTGTCTTCGAGCCGCCCGAAACGGGCCACTCCGGCTCCGCGCCCGGCGGAGGTCACTCCTGAAGCTATTACGATAGTAAACAGCACCGATCCGAGCCACCCGGCGCCGCCGTCTGCGGTGTTTTTCTACTCCCGCGACCGCGGCGGCGAGCATCCGCGGGCATTTGGCGAGCTATGCTGGGATCTGCCAGGCCGACGCGTACTCCGGCTTCAACTATCTTTACCATCCAGAACGAAAGCCTGAGCCGATTGCGGAGGCCGCGTTCTGGGCACGTAGTCGGCGCAAGTTCTTCACGCTCGCCACAGTGGCCAAGGCGCCGCTTGCTGTGGAGGCCGTGCGCCGCATCGACGCCATCTTCGACATTGAGCGGGAGATCAACGGCAAGCCGGCCGATCAGCGGGTTGCAGTTCGCCAAGCGCGGGTTGCGCCGCTGGTGAGCCGGCTGGAGACGTGGATGCGGGCGGAACGGGCGAAGTTGTCGCGGCACGCCGAAGCCGCCAAGGCGATGGATTACAAGCTGAAGCGCTGGCCGGCGTTCACGCGGTTTCTGGAGGACGGCCGAATTTGCTTGAGCAACAATGCGGCTGAGCGCGAACTGAGAGGCGTCGCTCTGGGCAGAAAGAGCTGGCTCTTTGCAGGCAGCGATCGCGGCGGGGAGACGGCGGCGGCGATAATTACATTGATTAATACGGCAAAGTTGAATGGCGTCGATCCGCGCGCCTGGCTGGCTGATGTGTTGACGCGAATCGCCGATCATCCGGCGCAGCGGCTCAGCGAGCTCCTGCCCTGGAACTGGCGCACGACGGAACCGCACCAACTCGCCGCCTGAATTATGACGGCTCCCTCCTATTTCTTTGCCTGAGCGGGATTGCTGAAATGCTTCGCCAAAGACGAGGAGCTTCTGCGCGAGATGGCGATGGGAGATGGAGCCGGAAGACGGCTGCCTGACTATCCTGGGAACGGACGACCTCTCCAACATCGGCTTTACGCAGGACGGCTGGAATATTTTCAGCAGTTACTGGAGAATTTTAAGGCGGAACGGTAGGACCGCGGGGCGATAGCTGAGGTGGGCTGGCGTTCTGGTCTTGCCCGAAAAGACAGCGGCAAACCCCATCTGGACTTGCGAAACGTCATTATTGCATTGCGGACGGCGCCGGAATGGCAGGAGATGTTCGCCTGGAACGAGTTCACTAAGCGGCTGATGGCGATGAAACCGATCCCAGCGGTTGTTGCACCCTGCGACCGTCCTATCCCCTATGATCTGGCCGACACCGACATCACCGCTGTAATTGAATGGATGCAGGCAAACGAGCTCCAGGTTTCGAACCCGAAGACGATCTCTCGAGCAATCAGAGCCGTCGCGCAAGTCCCGATCCGAAGCCTTCGGCCTGGCTTACGCCTGACTCGATCTTCCCTACCCATCGCCAAGCAGCTCAGGGTCACTAATCCATACTATGGCTGGTTATGGTTTGAATGATAGGAGTTCCTCTGTTGAGTGTATTCCATAAATAAACAAGAAGCAGTAACCTGCGTAACACCCGGATAAGACAGATCATTTCATCACATAGTTGTTATCGACTGACTGCTTGCATTCGGTTAAGCCGGAGATATATACGCGCCTAGAACTAATCGGAGATGTCTACGCAGAAATAACCCACGCGTTTCCATCCTATTCTCCTTTTCATACTCCGCGCGCGAATTGGCGCGGCCGGGCTTGTCGGGCCGGACCGCATAGCGGGTCCGTGCGAGACATTTGAAACCGACGGAGAATAGAAATGAGCGTGTGTCTGCATGACACAGACGAGCCAGATTACCTGCTTGTGGATTCCCCTGACGCGACTGAGCGGATGGGGAGGCGGATTCCCTATAAAAAAATCTACGCCGCTGTTTTGGACGGCGGGTTGCCAGCCTACCGGGTTGATGGCCGCTGGCGCGTGAAGCATTCGGCGTTACAGGACTTTGTCGCAAGGAAATAAACCCACGCACGATGTTGTTGCGCGCGTGGGCCAGAGGTAATTCGGTTAATGCCCTATATGCGGGGAATCCCGCAACGCGCAAGGCTCATCGTGCTCCTCGTTTAGGAGCATAACTAATGGAATATCAGTTCTTCTGCAAAAACTGCGGAAGCACCAAAGTTGGCGTCAGGCTTGACGACCCAACGGAAGATTTTCTGGGAGATGTAGGATGCGCTCGACCGCAGGGCCAAGCAGCCAAATCGCGGGAAGAAGCTAGGCCTGATGACGGCCCTCCGGCTCCCCCGTGGACCCAAGCGCGAGACTGGCTCAAGGTGGCCCAGCAGTGCGATGCCCGTAGATCTGAGCTCAACCAAGGGAGCCAAATCTTCGTTTCGGACTTGCTTGAAAAATATGCGCATTATACCGGCCTCAGCAATAAGCAGGGCCGCTGGCTGGCCAATTGCGTGAGATCCCTTGGTATAAAACCGGAATAATAGGGCCGCGCGCTAAAAGCTACGCGGCGATCAACTCCCGCGAAGTTCACCTTGGAAGCCACTCCATATGGACCAGCGAGCACCCTGCCGTATCTGCGGCAGGGTGTGACGCTTTGCTTATTTAGGCTTCCGGTTTAGCGGGCTGCCTTGATCGCCGCTTCTCTCTCTTTCGAGTTTTGAGGAGCATTTAAGCGATGATTAATGCTTGGGAGGATACCTATGCCCTCCAATATTCTTATCACTCTCAGAAAAACCGAGCGCGTCGCCTGAAGCGGCGGGCGCGGGATCGTGAGCGCCGATTGCAAAAGGCGCGCCTGAAACCGCTGACCGATGAGGATGCATTGCTCGGTGAGATGGCTCGCAGCCGTGCGACGGCTAGGCGGAAACTAATGAAGATCCGACTCGAATTTGGATTCCGCTGGGATGGTGGAGCCATCGGAGGCTGTCGGCAATATCGGCGCCGGGCGTTCAGACACGTGGGCTTGATCTCGGACGAAACTCCGATCCTCCTGCTATTCGTTAGTAAAACGCGACGCGCCACGCACCTGCTGACAGGGGACAGCAAAGCCGAAGCGACAAAAACGGATGCGAAGCTTTTGGCTCTGGATTCGGCATACGTGGAAACCAACAAACTTATGCGCGGCGTCCTACGCGTGGAGCTGGATACACTCTTCCCTTCCTGGGAAGCTCTGCGATCCGCGATCCTGGCGTGCGGGGTGCCGTTGCCAAACGTAGCAGTGGGATACCGGGACAATAATGGGTTCATCCTGCGCCCACATCTGCTGTGGACCCTAGCTGACAGCATTTGTTTCACCCCGGCCGGCAACAAGAGCCACCAGCAGGCCTGGAGAAACGCCCTACGCGGGCTCACCGCCCGCTTGCTTCGGATCGGCGCCGATCCAGGTGGTATCGCGAACCCAGATCGACATAAGAACGTGCTCTCCCCGCTCTGGGATCGCCAAATCATGGCCGCGGAGCCATATTCGATTGACATTGACCGGCGGGAAAATGCCCAGGGCTTCGTCGCGCTCCGGCCCTGCCTCCCGTCGCCGCAGGAGGCAATGAAAGCCTTGCGGCAGGCTACAGAGGCACGCCGGACCACGGGAGAAGCATCGAGCGCCGACCATGGTAATCCAGCGGTTGCGGCACAGAGCAACGGCATTTTCCGCCATTTGGCAGGTTTCGCCCGGTCGCGCGTTCTGGCGCACCGCCACCAAGGCCACGGCAGCCGGTCCGCATTCGAAGCCGAGCTTACGCAAGAGGCGCTAAGGATCTCCCCGCCAGGCGAGCGAGCTCGGGCCGCTGTATTGTCGTGTGCGCAAAGGGTTGTCGGCTGGACGTGGGACCATTACCAGCCCAGGGCTCGTGCCAAGCCTCCCGAGAAGCGGCAAGAACGCCTCTCAGCGGGCGCAAAAGCGGCGGCGGCAGTCAAGGGCTCCTCTACGCTCGCAGCCATCGTAAAGGCTATCCGCCACCTCGCCGCGTCCGGAGATCGGCCTACTCAGGCGAAAGTTGCAGCAGAGCTTCACCGGAGATCATCCAC
>JAFAHH010000240.1 GCA_019237355.1 Acetobacteraceae bacterium
TTTCGGTTCAGATGAGATTGTTATAGCACCAGGCGAAACCCGTACCCTCAAGCGCGAGCTCAAGAAAGGCACGCAATTCGTCGGCACGGTCGTGCTGTTCCGTGATATCGACCGAGCCAAATGGCGAAGCATTGCCCCGGTGGCTGGCAGCGGGCCCACCGCGCTCACTCTGCGCATCGCGGGTTTAACTGCAACCCTGGCTTCCGGTTGAGAAGAATGCTGCAATTGCGGTTTGTAAGTTCTCTCCATACGAAAGACCAAGCCGCATGACATGGACCAACCGTGTCATCTGGCAGGAAGGCATGTTCCTTCGGGCTCAGCACTTTCAGCAGCAAGACCGGTATTTGGAATATCTGGTTCGGGGCCGCACTGGCGCGCTCCGGCCCTATCCTTGGGGGCTTGTGGCCGCCACCATCAACCGGGATCTGCTGGCCACGGGCCGTTTTGCTCTTACCAGCGCCGCGGGCGTATTTGAGGACGGCACGCCCTTTGCTATTCCGGATGAAACCGACCATCCGGCGCCGCTCGATCTGCCCGATAGCGCCCGTAATGTGCTGGTCTATCTCGCCCTTCCCATCCGGCAAGCCGGTGCCGCCGAGATTGCCTCCCCTGAAGCCCCCGAGGCACGCTACAAGGTCAACAGTTTTGAAGTTTACGATACGCATTCTGGATCGCCGCAGCCGGCTGAATTGCAGGTCGCTCGGCTCCGCTTGCGCTACATGCTGGAATCCGAGGATCGCTCCGGGTTTCTTTGCATTGGCTTGGCCCGCGTGGTCGAGGTGGCTCCTGATCGGCGTGTCACTTTGGACGACCGTTGGATTCCGCCTGCGCTGGTTTGCGCGGCCACGACGCCGCTCGCCGGGTTGATCACGGAACTCGCCGGCATCCTCAATCAGCGTGGGGAGGAGCTCGCGGCAAGGCTAACCGCGGCTCCAGGAACTCGCGGTGTCGCTGACGTGAGCGAGTTCCTGTGGCTTCAATCCCTGAATCGCTGGCAGAACCTGCTCTTTCACTGGGCCGCTGCCGCCAATGTGCATCCGGAGGACCTCTATTCCGTGCTGGTGCAAATGGCCGGCGAGTTCGCGACGTTTGCTGCGGAAACCAAGCGCCCCAGCAGCTACCCGGCCTACCGCCATGATGATCTTCAGCGGAGTTTCGCGCCAGTCGTCGCCGACGTTCGTAAATATCTGGCAAGCGGCGCGGTTCCGAATGCCATTCCAATCCCGTTGGTGGAAGGGCGCGGCGGGGCGCGCAGGGGCCTGATTACTTTCGAGCGAAGCCTACTTCGCACCGCGAGTTTCGTGCTGACCGTGCAAGCAGACATGCCGGCCCAAGACTTGCAGCGGCGATTCCCAAGTCATGTAACTATTGCCGCTGTCGAACAGATGAAGGACTTCGTGACCTCCGCTCTGCCTGGTATCCCGGTACGGGTGCTTCCTGTCGCTCCGCGGCAAATCCCATTCTACGGTGGCGCGTCCTATTTCGAGCTGGAGCGAAACAGTCCGCACTGGCAGGCAATGCACAATTCCGCCGCCTTTGGAATTTTTGTGAGCGGGGATTTTCCCAATCTAAGGCTGGAGCTTTGGGCCATCAAAGGCTCATGAGGAATAAGCAATGAGTGATAATCCGTTCGCCGAGCCGGACGACGTGGATCGCACGATAGTGAGGCCGATGCCGGGCGGCAGAACCTCGCAGGCACAACCGCCACCGCCGCCTATCGCTCCCCGCCCCACGAGGCCTGTTCAACTCGAAGACGTGGGGCCCGCCCCGATTGAAACGATCGCGTCCGGGGTTTCGCCGCTCGCTGCGGCCGCGGCGCCGCTCTTGCAGCTCCTCGCACGTCTTAGAAATGTGGCGCGGCCGCCAGATCCGGGCGAGTTGCGCCAGCGTGCGTTGAATGCTGTCCGAGCATTTGAGCGGAAGGCGACCGAATCGGGCGTACCCGCGGAAGAACTGCGTCTGGCGAATTTCGTCCTGTGCGCCAGCGTCGATGACGTGGTCATGAATACTCCGTGGGGCAGCACCGGCGTTTGGGAAGCGCATTCGCTGGTTGCCGCTTTCCATGGAAAAGTCGACGCGGGCGAACGGTTTTTCAGTTTGCTCACCAAGCTGCGCGAATTCCCCGCCAAAAATCTCCAAATATTGGAGCTGATGTATTTGTGCCTATCGCTCGGTTTCATGGGGCGATACCGGCTCTCGCCGCGTGGCCCGGCGGAAATCGACCGCCTGCGCGAGGAAACTTACTCCGTTATTGTGCGCAACCGCGCCCCCGCCGAGCTAGAACTGTCACCGCATTGGCAAGGCGTGGCCGCGCCCTATCGGGCTAAGCGCGGAACGATACCAATATGGGCCGCCGGGGCCACCGCGCTGACCATCGTCGCCGCCCTCTTTGGCTGGTCCAGTTTCCGGCTCGCGGATACATCCGATCAGCTCTACCAGAAAATGATATCAGCGCCGCCCGATCATATGCCGGCGATTGCCCGGGCGGCGCCGGTGCAGCCCCCAATCGAGCCCCCACCCGTCGAGCCGACGGCCCTCGACCGGCTGCGTGGTTTCTTGCAGCCGGAGATCGACGAAGGCTTGGTAACCGTACTCGGTACCCAATCCACGCCGATCGTTCGTATCAGCAATAAAGGTATGTTCCTCTCTGGCAGCGCGAGT
>JAFAHH010000283.1 GCA_019237355.1 Acetobacteraceae bacterium
TCAATCGATTGAGCCAAGGCCGCGGAATTCGAAACCGCTACGGTCGCGAAGAATGCAACAGCACATTGCGTGTCAGGGTCTGTACCCGCTCCGTTGTCTGGCGATACAACGAAGGCCGACATGGCTCGTGGAGGTATCGATTGGCTGCGGGTGACGCGCGGCCGGCCGATACCGACGACAGTAGTTCGGGGCGCACAAATGCGAGCCGCCCTTGAGCGCCTTTCGCGGAATACGAACCTCGGGCTGCGCGGGATCGTAGCTACCGCCCTCGGGAGCACCGAGTGGGTTCAACGGAACGCAGCACGATTTGGCCACATCAACATCGTGGCCCGCCGCAAACCAATCGGCAGTCCATTCCCACACATTTCCAATCATGTCATACAGACCGTAGCCGTTCGGCGGAAACGCCGTCACCGGTGAGGTGCGTTCGTAGCCATCCGTGGCGAGGTTCTCGTGCGGGAAATTGCCTTGCCACGTGTTCGCCAGGTGCCTGCCACCAGGCGTAAGGTCCTCGCCCCAGGCAAACTCCGCTGCCTCCAGTCCACCTCGCGCCGCAAATTCCCATTCCGCTTCGCTCGGAAGCGCTTTGCCGGCCCACTCTGCATATGCGAGCGCGTCCCGGTAGGCGATATGTACAACCGGGTGATCGGCAATCCCCGCGATCGAGCTGCGCGGCCCATAGGGGCGCCGCCAATTCGCACCAAACTTAAACTGCCACCACTGCTCCCATCGACTCAAATCGACCGCATGCTTTGGCGGCGTAAACACCAGCGAGCCGGCGCGAAGCATATGCGGCAGCGCGCCAGGATAATCCCTTGCTCGCGGCGGGACCTCAGCAAAGGTCACATAGCCCGTAGCGCGGACAAACTTGTGAAAATCGCTGTTAGTAACGGGCGTGCGGTCGATCCAGAATCCGTCAACTCTCACCTCATGGGCGGGCGCCTCTTCGGCGTAATGCCGATCCGAACCCATGCGGAAAATGCCGCCCGAAATCCACACCATGTTCGCAGGAGCAGATTCCGCGATAGGTCCGTCCGAGCTCCCGCCCTCTATAAGAGACTCAGCCATGATCTTTCCGCATCGCCCTGCTCGCGCCACTCCCAATACCGGTCGACTACTGTCGTCCCATGGCGATGCGGATCGCATCCTCCGGCGAGACAAGGTGATCCAAGCTCTCGGCTGCATCCGCTAGGGCGAGCTGCACCCCCTTGACCCGTCCGTTAAACGCATTGCCGCGCGAGCCATAGTCAGGAGACACAGGAGCGCCGCTATCCTCGCCAACATCGCAGCCGTCGTCAGCCGAGAAGACCATCGCCTGCGTCATTGGAATGGCGCCTTCACCGACCTTTTTGCCGTCCACATAGAGCGTTACCTGGCCGCCCTTGCCGAGGCCGCCGCCAGCATAAGCAAATTCCATGCGCACTTGGTGCTGGCCCGCTGGCAGAACACTTCCGGCCTCAACGTAAAAGTGGTGCACCCCGGCCAAGTTATAGCAATATTTGAGCTTGCCGCCTTTGACATAGAGACTCCAGCCGCCGATGTTGGCGCCCTGGGCAATAATCACGCCCTCTGCGCCCAACTCTGGAACCTCAATCTCTGCGGTGACGGAGTGCGACTTGTTTTTGATATTTAGGACGCAGTTCTCCGACAAACGCCCCATGCCGCTGAAAAGCAACTGGGTATTCCCTTTGATCAGCACCGGCCGGCCGGCGGTGTCCGGATTGAACTTTTCGGCAGTCCGGTCGTCGATGGGGAGTACGTTGTAGCGTGTCGCCTCGATCAGCCAGAGCCGCTGCAGCTCTTGCAGCTTCTGGGGCATCTCCTTGGCAAGATTTTTGGCCTGGCTCCAATCCTTATTAGTGTCGTAAAGTTCCCAAACGTCGTCGTCGAGGGGTACGGTTTTCCGGCCGACAATCTCCCACGGCGTTCCATGCTTCGTCACCGCCGTCCAGCCCGTGTGATAGATGCCGCGGTTTCCGAACATTTCAAAATACTGCGTCTCATGCCGCTCCGGGGCCTGGGCGTCATCGAACGAGTACAACATGCTCCCACCCTCGATCGGTCGCTGCTGTATGCCGTTGACTGACACAGGCTCGGGCAACCCAGCAGCTTCGAGAATTGTGGGCGCCACATCGATAACATGGTGGAACTGCGAGCGAATTTCGCCTTTGACCTTGATGCCGTTCGGCCAATGCACAATGGCGCCACAGCGGGTCCCACCCCAATGCGAGGCTACCTGCTTGGTCCACTGGTAAGGGGTGTTCATCGCATGCGCCCAGCCGACGGCGTAGTGGTTGTACGACTCCGGCCCACCAAGCTTCTCGTACCGCTCCATGAGAAATTCCGGGGTCTCTAGCGCAGCCAGGCCGTTGAAGTTGGCCATCTCGTTGTAAGCACCGTTAAACGTCCCCTCCGCTGAGGCGCCGTTGTCGCCAATCATGTAGTAGACGAGCGTGTCGTCGAGAATGTTGAGCTTCTGCAGCGTCTCGAGCAGCCGTCCGATGTGGTGGTCGGTGTACTCCAGAAACCCTGCATACACCTCCATTTGGCGGCGCAGGATCGGTTTCAGCGCTTCCGGCATGTCATCCCACGCCGGGATCTCAGCGTGGCGTGCGGTAAGCTGGCAATCTTCAGGGATCACGCCCAGCTTTTTCTGTCGCGCAATGGTCTGCTCGCGTAGCTTGTCCCAACCCTGGTCGAACTTGCCCTTGTATTTGTCGGCCCAATCCTTCGGCACATGGTGAGGCGCGTGAGTAGCCCCCGGCGCGAAATAGGCGAAGAACGGTTTGTCCGGTGCTAGCGCCTTTTGCTGCGCGATCCAGGCCATCGCTTTGTCAGTCATGTCCTCCATGAGGTGATAACCTTCTTCGGGCGTCTTTTTCGGTTCGACCGGCGTGGTGCCCTCGTACAGGGTGGGATACCATTGGTTCGCTTCGCCGCCGATGAAACCATAGAAATACTCAAACCCACCGCCCCCGGTAGGCCATGCGTCGAACGGTCCGACCGGGCTCGTCTCCCACACCGGCACTTCGTGGCATTTGCCAAACTGCGCGGTTGAGTAGCCGTTGAGCTTCAGGGTTCGCGCCACAGGCGAAATAGTATTGGGTAGCACTGAGTTATAACCCGGCGCTCCGGTAGCGACTTCGGTAATGCCGCCCATGCCGCAGGAGTGGTGATTTCGCCCGGTCAGCAACGCCGCCCGCGTCGGCGAGCAGAGTGCAGTATTGTGGAAGCGGTTGTACTTCAGGCCACCTGCGGCCAGCTTTTCAGCAGTTGGCGTCTGACACGGGCCACCGAAGGCGCTCGAGGAACCAAACCCAGCGTCGTCGATCAGGATGAGCAGCACGTTGGGTGCGCCCTTCGGGGGGCGCAATTGCTCGATTGGCGGAAATCTCGTGTCCGGGTCCCTCGCGTCATACGTGACCAGGCCGGTCCGCTCAGAACTGGGGATCGGGAGATGTGAACGATGCTTCTTGTCTTCGCTGCTCATCATCTGATTGTCCTTTTTCGCAGTGGATAGAGGAGTGGATGCATCGCCCCAAACTCAACCATTCGCTCGTACTATTTCATCGAGACCACAACGGCATCGCCGCCGAGGCTCAGCATCAGTCCCTCGCGTTTGGCCTTGAGGTGCATGATAACGCCGGCCTCGTTTTGCAGCCACAGATCGCCCCGCTCTTAGTGCCGAAGACATAGCCATAGCGGCCCTGCGCGTAGGCTCCCGGGAACTGCGAGATGTTGTTGAGTTTGTACACCTCGCCTGTTGCGTCGATCGTGGAAGCGCCAATCCCGCCGATACCAAGGCCCCGCCGTTGAAGTTATAGGTGCGGCCTCGGTAGAACAGCGTCCCAGTACCTCCGCCGCCACTCCCGATAAACGCGGCCTGCACTTGGTGCATATCCACCGTGCCGTCAGGGGTGAGCCCCGCCACCGCCTCCGGGCCAATCTTTACGGACGACGAGCACGCCGCGACTGATAGCAGCGCCGCTGTCATCAAACACCACCGCCTACTTTGCCGAGATTTCCTCGTACCCCCCCGAGACACTCTGACTCGTTTGACGGCGAGCTCATCCCGCGTGCCCGCGTGATTGTTAGGGTGCCGGGACGACCTTGTAGTAGATGCCGTTCGAGCCGTAAGCAGGCGCAAGCCACATACCGCCACACTGATAGGCATGCGGAATAAGCCGATACACGCAGCCAGTCGGTAGAGCCGCGTACGCCGCCGGCGGTGGCGCACTCGCAGCATAGGCGGCGCTGGTAGCGGCGGCGCCTACCGCCAACCCCGGCCGCTGCGCCCACAGCAGCCCCGGCCACCACGCCCCACCCACCGCTACCGCAATTGTAGCAGCCACCGCCGTAATAATTCGCCGTTTTCATTAAGTATTCAGCGCCTGTGGGCAACCGCCAGGCCAGCTAGGGCCGCCAAAGCGATCAATGGTCGCGGGCGCATGCCATTCATCACAGACCCGCTCTCGATTGCGTTGCGGAAGCTTTCAGCATAGCCGCCTTTCCCCCGCAGCTTCGGCGAGCTGCGCAGAACTGCGGACTCGCCTCTGCTGGTTGGCTCGCAAGCCGCATCTATGTCTGCCGTCGGACGGCATGGTCCTACGGAACGAGCCGCTTGGCTATGCAAATTCGGCATTGTTGGCAGTCCGGCGCTGATGAAGGCGAAAATGCATAGCGCGGCTTCCGTAAACGGGGGACCGTAGCCTCCTTGCAATCGGCCAAACGTCTGGCCGCAGTGCCCGCAGGACAGATGCTGACGGTCACCAGAGGTTTGTTTACCGAGCCGAACGACTATGGGGCAGGCTTCGACGAAGGCGAAGCGGCTCTCGTCGTCAATGTATCGGCCCGCTTCCGTGCTTCATGCGACCGCATTGAAATCGAGAGGCTCCGGATCATCATCGGCGAGGAAAAGGCCGCGCGGGCCGCCTATGTCAGGCTCGGCGCGAACGATGCGTTAGTTACATTCCCCCTGGCTAAAAGCTCGACACTGATTGTGCGTGGGGAAGTTGTTAGCTACGGCGAACTCATCTGGCACAACCCGGGCGATCGCTTCCATGAGTGGATTAGCAGGCCCGCCAAATGGGTCCGCATTCGTCTAACCACCGCCGCGCTGTCGGAGGCAGCCAGGGACCTGGAGTTGCCCGCGCCTCTTGCGCTTCGACCACGGCACGTGATCGTGCCAGAGCCCACGCGCAGAGAAGCGCTCCTGACCGCTGTCAACGATGTCGCGCAGCTAGCGCGTTTGCGTCATGACAACGGCCCGCCATTGGATTTCGTCCGTTCGATCGAGCCGGCGCTGCTGCAAAGTCTTGTTTACGCCCTCGCGGACCCGACCCGATCGCCTCAAAATAGCAGCAGCCACCGCTACAACGAGATTATGCTTCGACTCGAAGACCTCGTGTCGTCGCGTTTGCAGCAACCATTACAACTTCCGCAAATCGCCGCCGCGCTGCAAATCTCAGAGCGAACGTTGAGAACCTGCTGCGAAGAGCATCTCGGCATGGGAATCCATCGCTATCTGCAGCTCCGGCGACTGATGATGGTCCGGCACCACCTGTCACGGTCTGGACCTGGTACGACGACCGTTGCCGCCGTGGCGCGTCGGTATGGTTTTGCGGAGCTCGGACGCTTTGCGGCGACGTACCAGCACGCTTTTGGCGAGCTACCGTCCACCACCCTGGCCCGATTGCCTCAATCACCGAATTCATCGCCCCGGGAGAACGGCAGGACTAGGACTGGTCAGACCGGGCAGGTAATATAACCCGTTTGCGATCCCCTGAAAGTTCACTTGAGGGTGGTTCTGATTGAGTGCAGCGCCGGTTCTGCATAGCTCTACCGCGCCCCGGGTCCGAGAGTACACGAACCGATACCGCCTATGGGGAGCTACCGTGGAGCGCCGCGCTTTTTTCGACCTACTTCTCGCATCATTGTCAGATGCTCGCGCCAGCCGTTGAGAGTGCCTTCAATTTGGCGGTGGCGCCGCGCGCCAGTGGGTCCCATCTGACGACGCTTCCGCCAGACCAACACATCTGCCGAACTTGCATAGACGGCGCGCCGGGCCAAGAACATGGTAGCCGTGGATGACCCGCATCATTCCGCGTCGCCATCGCTCACGACAAGGGGAGTCATTACGGTGACGAGTCTAACCAGGTACCGCCTGATTGCCGGATCGCTGCTCTCGGCCGTGTTCTTGTCCGGATGCGTCTGGAGAAGCGACTACGACGCCCTTAAGCAGCAAAATGATCAGCTTCAGCAGCAAGTAGACGCTCAGGCGGCGCAGATCGCCCGGTTACAGGGCGCGATCAAGTACACGGTCAACAGCGACCTACTGTTCGAGTCGGGAAGCTGGAAGATGAAGCCCCAGGGAGAGAAGATCATTGCTAGCTTCACGCAGAAGCTGGCGCCAACGCAGCAGAATAAGATCATCGTCAAGGGCTACACCGACAACCAACCGATCGGGCCGGAACTGCAGCGGCAAGGGGTCACCTCCAACCAGGAGCTGTCGCAGAAACGCGCTGAGGCGGTAATGCAGTTCCTCATCTCGCAAGGTGTGAAGCCGGAGAATATCTCGGCACAAGGGTTTGGCGATGCTGAGCCGGTCGCCCCGAACGACACGCCACAGGGCCGCGCGCAAAATCGGCGCGTCGAACTAAGCCTGGGTGGCCCGACCAGTTAAGCTCTGGGTCGCCATTGGCAGCCGCGCTCTACGTCGGCTTAGCCACCACCTCGTAGATCGCGCTGCTGCCACTATAGAAAGGCCGGTA
>JAFAHH010000342.1 GCA_019237355.1 Acetobacteraceae bacterium
CACGTTCATTTTCTATGTCGCGAGCCACGGGGCGCGTCGCGACGAGGATAACCGGTTTTACCTCTTCCCCGCCGACATCTCTGACCTATCACCGGCGACGATAGTAAGACAATCCCTGGATGACGACACCCTTGTTGCAGCGCTTTCAGAGATACGGGCGCGCCACGTAATGTTGCTGGTCGATACGTGCTTTTCCGGCACGATTGCGAGGGCGGTCGACGCCATCGGTAATGTTGGGCACAGTTCTGGGCGGTACCTGCTTGCGGCGAGCCGAGATGAGCAAGAATCGCTGGACACCTACGATGGTGTAAATGGCGTCTTTGCACGGGCCATTCTTGACGCGCTGCATGGAGCAGCCCCGCATGATAAGCAGGACTCGATCAGCGTGTTGTCGTTCGGGGAATACGTTAGTGAGAACGTTGGTCAGCTCGTTCGGAAGCGGTTGAACCAGCTCGCCGGCTACAAACCGGGCACTCGGGAGGTCACCTTTGCTCAGGATGCGGTTTTCCATTCTGCCGAGAGGGGGCTTAACTCGTTCCCGGTCGGGAAGGTTGTTCCACAATAGCTTTCAAAGATAAGCAGCTAAAGCATGATCGGGCTTCACGATCTGTTGAGGGTCGCAATGTTCCACCGGCGGCGATCGGGTGCTGCTCACAGGGTAAAGGGTGCACCCTTCTCCGGAACAAGGACCCGATTTCGTTGATCGCCCATTTCCGCGAGGAAAGGTTCGGGCGACTGTACCAGCACTGGGAAGGTCGCATAATGGCAAGGAATAATCGTTTTGACCTGCGGCAGAAAACGTTTCGCAGCCATGGCCGCGAGCCGGGGACCCATTGTGAAACGGTCTCCCATGGGAACCATCGCGACATCCGGCTTATAAATCTCGGCAATCAACGCCATATCTGAAAAGATATCCGTATCCCCTAGGTGATAGATTGTTGGTTCGTTCTTCACCTTGGGCGTAACCACCAGGCCATTTGGCAAACCGAGGTTTTGCGAAACGCCGTTCTCGTCGAGCTGGCCGGAAGAATGAAAAGCGATGGTCAGGGCAACCGAGAAATCGCCGAGCTCGATCGATCCCCCTGTGTTCATCGGCTCCATCTTTTCCAGCCCTTGCCGGCCCAGCCACATGCAAAGCTCAAAGTTGCCGATAACCACCGCCCCTGTGCGCTGCGCGATCGCCACAGTGTCCCCGACATGGTCCGAGTGCCCGTGGGTGAGCGCGATATGCGTGGCCCCAGCCGCAGCGGCGACCGGGTCGCCAGAAAACGCAGGATTGCCGGTCAAGAAAGGATCGACGAGTATGACGGAAGATCCGAACTCCAGCCGAAACGCCGAGTGGCCGAGCCAGGTAATTCGCATGGCAGCGCTCCTTCTATCTAGAGCGCGATGGCTTGAGGCGAGTCATCGAAAACCCTCAACGCGCTCACGGTGAACCGTGCAACAGCTGCTTGCCGAAACACCAGCCTATGCGCCGCGTCAGCGCAGTCGCGGCGCTAGGTTGCGACCCAGGGAAGCGCGGCCACTGGGTGCTTGCGCCGGGGGACCGGAAATATCCCGTGTCTCGAGCTTATTCACGAGCAGCGCCAGCAACGTCCAGAACACGCCCGACAGCAGATAGAGAATGACCCAGTTCAGCCCAAACCGGGTGGCAACGCCAAGCGCCACCACGGGTGCGAACCCCGCCCCGATAAGCCATGCGAGATCCGAGCTCAATGCGGCACCGGTGTAGCGATAATGCCTGGAGAAATTGGAAGTCACGGCGCCAGAAGCCTGACCCAAGGAGAGCCCTAGGACCCCGAAGCCCAGCAGGATGAACGCGTTTTGTCCGGAGACACCGTCGCCGAGCAGGAAAGGCAGCGCGATGCTGAACAGCCCAATCAGACCGGCCCCGATCGCGAGCAAGGGCCGGCGGCCAATTCGATCGGCAATGATGCCGGAAGCAACGATTCCCCCCGCGCCTACGATAGCCCCAGCGCACTGAGTCAATAGAAAACCGCCGCCGGTCCGGTGGCCGAACAGCGTCACCCAGCTCAATGGAAAAATTGTCACCAAGTGGAACAGGGCAAAGCTGGCGAGCGGCGCGAATGCACCGATAATTACATAACGTCCCTGAGCGGTGAACATATCGGCGACGCTCGTCGGCTCGAGCTCCCGCTGGTCGAGCAGCGTTGAGTACTCATCCGTAACGACAAGGCGTAATCTGGCGAAGAGCGCGACAACGTTAATCGTGAACGCGACGTAGAACGGGAACCGCCAACCCCACTCCAGGAAATCGTCGGTTGACAGGTTGAGGATGAAATAGGCGAACAGCCCGCTTGCCAAGAGGAAGCCGAGAGGTGCCCCGAGTTGAGGCACCATCGCGTACCAGCCGCGGTGATTGGGCGGGGCATTCAGCGCCAGCAAGGAGGCTAGGCCGTCCCAAGCGCCGCCGAGCGCCAATCCCTGGCCAATGCGGAAAAGCCCGAGAAGCGCGATCGAGGCTCCGCCGATTTGGTCATAACCGGGCAGGAAACTGATCGCCGCGGTTGAGAAGCCGAGCAACAGCATTGCCGAAGTCAGCTTGACCCCGCGCCCATATAATTGATCGACGTTCATGAACACGATCGACCCAACGGGGCGCGCCAGGAATGCAAGCGCAAAGACCATGAAGGAATAGAGTGTCCCAGTGACGGGGTCGGCGAACGGAAACACAACCCGGGGGAAAACAAGAACCGAGCCAATGCCGTAAACGAAGAAGTCAAAGAATTCCGCCGTGCGCCCGATTACCACTCCAAGGGCAATTTCGCCGGGCGCCACTCTATGGTCGGTCGATACCAGCCGAGCGTCGCGCTCGACGGGTGTCGAGCTCGGCACGCCTTGATTTGCACTCATCTGGGCTGCTCCGTTACTTCGCATTCTTCCTGGCCCGAGCCGGCGCGCAACCAGCCGCCCGCCCGGCCGGTCATTATGGCGTGCTTGGGTCCATGGTGAAAGCCTAGGGGAGACAAGGTCGCGTTGAAGCGCGACGGCGAGGTGCCGGCGGCCTCGGCACGCCAGGGGCACGTCCGGTCGTCCAGCTAGGCACCAAACCCAAACCCCGGCTTTTACGCCGGCAGGGGCAGTATAGATGTCCCCTCTCTGGCCGATAGGTTCGAAAAGCCGCAAAAGTTGAGGGAAGTTACGGTATGAGCTGATCAGGTTCCCGGCTTCATGCTCTCCGCCGGTGATAGCCTCTCACGCTAACTCGTTATCCGATCAATAAATCGAAAGCGCCGAAATACCAGAGTTTTGAGTATCATCGGGCCGAGAACACCGGCCACCATCAGCGCCCCTGCGAAGGGATGGAAATTAGCTTCGTTCCACAAAAGAAATTCTGAAAGCGCCGCCTTGGCGATACCGATGCAGATCGTATTCAGCAAGTAGATTGCAAAGCTCAGCGTCCCGAGGGCGAGTAACACTCGCGATCTGCGCACCAGCTCTGTGCGGGCGAGTGCATGAAGCGCAGGCGCGCTGAGCAGCCCCGCAGCAAGCATTGCCGCCTTGTGAGCCCATTTTGCGCCTCCCGGGCCTATAGCCGGAACGCCGCCTATTGCCCAAAGGGCCGCGAGCAGGGCGCCGAATGACAGCAGAAGGCGCCAGCGCCACCGATCGATCCAGCTTTGCCAGACACCTCCAGCTTCCGCCGCGAGCCCGCCTGCGAGGAAGAAAACGAAATTCGCCCCAACCCGGTCCAGGTAAACTATGGCCGGTATAGGAACGGCATATAGTAGCAAAGCCGGGGCAATCAGATCCATCGCATGGCCTTTGGTCATGCGAATCAGCAGCGGTGTCGCGGCAGCGTAGATAAACAGTACAAAAACGTACCATACCGAGCCCGCCGGGCTTTCAGCGGTATTCCAGAGCAGCCCCAAAAGACCTGGTCCTAACCCGGCCGGCACGTTGTCCACCGCGACCGCTCTCGCTGCGAGCAGCTTACCGACAAGCACCAGCAAGCCCAACCCGAAGAACGGCACCAGCAAACGGCCAGCCCGGCGCCGTATCAGGCTTGGCCAAGCCGCCACAGGCGTACGGGCAGCACCGGAGTAGAATGTCGCAAAGCCGCTCAGATACATGAAGAACGGCATGTGGAAGAGGTAAATGGTCCCGCGCAGGGGTTCATACCATTCCACGCCGGCCGGGGTCTCGCGCGCGACGATGTGTCCGAACACGACGAGCAGAATGGCCAGTCCCTTGGCGACATCAATTTCTACGAGGCGGGCGCGGCTGCAGCGGTCGTTGCCAGCCACTAAATGCAAGCGAACTGAGGCCAGCACATCCAGATGCAAGTTCCGATTCACCGCTAACAATCTTAGGTAGCATGAAGTCGGTCTTGCTGCAACCTTAGAACCTATGTTTGGGCCCATAGCGAACGAGCGCTGGGGACAAAGGGCGGTCGGTTTTAGGTTAGATGCCGATGGAATAGGATATCATTACCGATAGGGCACACGGGCTTTTCTAGCCGCAAACATCGCCGCTACCCCGACCCGGCCAATGCGTCCGCTCCCGAACGCCCACTCGCGCCGTTTGCAAGGACTACCGGCCGAGGCCCTCGATTAATCTCGGCATTGGCCCGACTTCCCAGCGGATGAGAGGCGATGCCAACGCTTCTCTGGCGAGGATTAGGGCCGCGAGCGGTCTCCCGTGATCGCGACCTGGGTTACGGCTCACCCTCGTCAGTTTCCGGCTCAACCTCGATATCGGTCTGGATCGAGTCCGTGTCGTCTTCAAGATCGGCGGCGTCCTCGGGTACTTCTTCCTCGCCTTCCTCTTCGATGCCTTCCACCTCGATGTCCGCCTCCTCCAAACCGGGCTCGGGCACGGGCTTCTTCAGCCGTTTTTCCTCCACCACGTTCCCGCCGGGCCGGCGCGTGCGCGGCATCTCCATTGGCTGCTCGGTCCCGCATTTTGGGCAGACAGCGGGTGCTTTCATAAGGTCGTAAAAACGCGTCCCGCAGGCAACGCAAACGCGTTTGGCGCCGAGTTCGGGCTTTACCATTGAGCTCTGAACCATCCTGGTGGCTAGTCGCGGCGCATGCCACCCCAGTTTCCGGCTGTCAAATCCTGCCTGGCTGTGTAAGCTCACGCCTATGCAAGCCACGCGTCTGCTCGCCTCTCGGGCGCCAAATCGGCTGTCCGGTTCCATTCGCGTTCCCGGCGACAAGTCCATCAGCCACCGCGCCTTGATGCTGGGCGCGCTCGCGGTTGGCGAGACGCGCATCAGCGGCTTGCTCGAGGGCGAGGACGTGCTGCGGACGGCCGCGGCGATGCGCGCGCTTGGGGCCGAGATCATTCGCGATCAGGAAGGTACCTGGCACATTGCCGGAAGGGGCATCGGCGGCCTCGCGGAACCCGATGATGTGCTCGATATGGGTAATTCGGGAACCGCAGCGCGGTTGCTATGCGGCATCCTGGCCAGTCATCCGCTTTTTGCGGTCATGACCGGGGATGCCAGTCTGCGCCGCCGACCGATGGGGCGCGTTATCGAGCCGCTCACACAGTGCGGCGCAAGGCTTGCGTCACGAATGGGAGGGCGGCTGCCGCTTGCGGTCGAGGGTCCCCGCCAGGCGCTGCCGCTCGATTACCGACTCCCGGTTCCTTCGGCTCAGGTAAAATCGGCTGTGCTTCTGGCCGGGCTGAACGCAAGAGGCGAAACAAGGGTGGAGGAGCCTGCGCCAACCCGCGACCATACCGAAAACATGCTCCGCCATTTCGGCGCGCATATTCACGTAGAGCCAGCGGAGGGCGGCCGGGTCATTACCTTGACTGGGCAGCCAGAACTCAGTCCCACGGATCTAACGGTGCCGGGCGATCCCTCCTCGGCGGCCTTCCCGATCGTCGGATCCCTTCTGGTGCCTGGCTCGGAAATCCGCATTGAGGGCGTGGGACTCAACCCTTTGCGCACTGGCTTGTTTGCGACCTTGCGGGAGATGGGCGCTGATCTGGCGGTCGCGAGGCAATGGATCGAAGCCGGGGAGTTGGTCGGGGATCTTACGATCCGGCACAGCGCGCTGAAGGGTATCGATGTGGCCGCCGCACGAGCCCCGACTATGATCGATGAATATCCTATTCTGGCCGTCGCGGCGGCAGCGGCGGCCGGGCTCACGCGCATGCGCGGCTTGGCGGAATTGCGAGTCAAGGAAAGCGACCGGCTCGCGGCAGCAGCCTCCATGCTCAGCGCCAATGGTGTGCGGGTAGATATCGAGGGCGACGATCTGATCGTGCACGGTTCTGGTCATCCGCCCCGGGGCGGCGGAACTGTCGTGACCCATATGGACCACCGGCTCGCAATGAGCGGGCTGGTGCTGGGCCTTGCCACGGAGCAGCCGGTCGTTGTGGACGATACAAGTTTCATTGACACCAGCTTCCCCGGATTTGTGGCTCTCATGGCCAGTATCGGCGCGAATTTCCGTCCGGCTTGACACTGATTATCGCCATCGATGGCCCGGCCGCCTCAGGCAAGGGCACGCTTGCCCGCCGCTTGGCGGCTGCCCTGGACTTGCCATATCTGGATACTGGCCTGCTTTACAGGGCGGTTGGCCGGCGCCTGCTCGAACAGGGCGGGGACCCGGCTGATGCCGAGAAAGCAGCGTGGGCCGCCCGGGCAGTGCAGCCGGATGATATTCAGCGACCCGGCCTACGCAGCCCCGAAATCGATGCCGCTGCGAGCCGGGTGGCGGCAGTCCCGGCCGTGCGCGCAGCATTGCTGGATTTCCAGCGTGAATTTGGCAATCGGCGCGGTGCAGTGCTCGACGGCCGGGATATCGGCACCGTGGTGTTTCCCGGCGCCGCGGTGAAGCTATTCGTCACGGCGAGCCTGGCCGAGCGGGCCCGGCGGCGGTGGCTGGAGCTGCGAAGCCGGGGCGTTGACGCCGATTTGGACCAGGTAGCGGCCGATTTGCGCGCCCGGGATGCGCAAGATGAAACCCGGGCGGCCGCGCCTTTACGGCCGGCATCGGATGCGATCTTGCTCGATACCACCCGGCTTGATCCGGAGGCGGCGTTTGCGGAGGCGATGAAGGCCGTCACCGTGATGGGGAAAGAATAGCGCGCGTCCCACAACCCGGTTGTCTCGGCGGCATTGAGCTCGCCTAGCACCCTCTCGGTTACAGCTTCCTGATGCGGGGCTGGTTATGTTCCCAAGCCCTGCCACGTTCGCCCGTTTGGGTAAGAATATTCATGCAGCGACTCGGATTTCAGGGCCGCACTATACCCCGGCCTTTGAGGCGGCATGTATCGCCCATCCCGAATGACGACGGGGTCGACGAAATGTTCGTGCAAGTGGTCAACATATTCCACGACATGATTTTCCAGCGAACCCGAGACCGCGATGTAATCAAAGATCGAGAGATGCTGAACCAGCTCGCAAAGCCCAACACCCCCGGCATGCGGACAGACCGGCACGCCCGCCTTGGCGGCCATCAACAATACCGCGAGAACCTCGTTCACTCCGCCTAGCCGGCAAGCATCGATTTGGCAGAAATCAAGCGCCCCCGCCTGCAGGAACTGCTTGAACATAACGCGATTATGGCAGTGTTCCCCGGTGGCGACCCCAATGCCAAGCGGCCGGACGGCTTCCGCCACGCGGGCGTGACCGAGCACGTCATCAGGGCTCAGCGGCTCTTCGATCCACCAAGGCCGGAATTCGGCAAGGCGGCGCATATTGGCGATCGCCTCCTCCACTTCCCAAACCTGGTTGGCATCGGTCATCAGGTAGCGATCGGGACCGATTTCCTGGCGAATGATACGGGACCGGCGAAGATCATCTTCGATATCCCCTCCGACCTTCTGCTTGAAATGGGTCCATCCTTTGGCAACGCCGTCCTGGCAAAGCTGGCGGAGCTTGTCATCGCTATAACCCAGCCACCCGGCCGACGTGGTGTAAGCAGGATAACCCCGGTCCCGCATCTCCTGCTCCCGGTGGGCGCGGCCGGGCTGGAGCCGTGTCAGGTGCTCAACGGCCTCTTCCGGGGAGAGCATATCCGTGATGTGACGGAAATCGATGCAGCCAACGAGCTGCTCGGGAGGCATGTCGGCGAGCAGCTTCCAAAGCGGTTTCTTTTCGTATTTCGCCCAAAGGTCCCAGATGGCGTTGACGATGGCGGCGGTAGCGAGATGAATGGCGCCCTTCTCCGGCCCGATCCAGCGCAACTGGCTGTCCCCAGCCAGGCGGCGCCAGAACCGCCCCATGCCGCTTTCGATACTCTCGAACGTCTGTCCAACCACGAGTGGGGCGAGCGACTCGATCGCGCGGGCGCAGATTTCATTCCCCCGGCCGATGGTGAACGTCATGCCCCATCCGGCCAGTCCATCATCCGCATCGGTCTCCACCAGTGCGTAAGCGGCGGAGTAATCCGGCGCACGGTTCATAGCGTCCGAACCGTCGAGGTGAAGCGAAGTCGGGAAGCGAACATCCCAGGCGGTGATCTTCTTGATCCTTCTGGTCATAGCGTTCCTCCAGATTTGTATTCCTCACAACAACTTTGCCGCCCTGCGCGATCGGCTCGGATTCATTCCTCCCCGAAAGGTGAACCGACTTGCTTACCGGAACACCATCCCGTAGTGGTCGATAATCGGTCGGATCTCGCCCGGGCAGCCGCCCCGTCATGCTTCCGGCGGGGCCCGCATCGAGCCGCCCACAGGAGCCGCCGCCGACCGGACCAGCTCCTACTGCAACGGCCGGTCCAGAATGGGGATCGCTACACCGCACCTGGCCCCATGCGCAATCGCGCGACCTTGAACCGAAAAAACGCGGGTGCGCGTGAACATGACCGTTCGCTCAATTGCGTTTGAAAATCCAGCTACAAGCCTACCCCAAGCAGATGATAATGCAACCGCAATAATAGAGTGAGCGGTCGCACACGCCGCCGTCGCCGCCGGTAAGCCCGGCTGAAGCTAAATTGGCGGCGCCGAAGATACCGAGCCGCCGAAAAGCCGCCGCTGGATTGGGAAGCTGCCGCGAGTTACATTCCGGGAATGCCTCAGAGCTCAGCTGGGTAGCCTGATCGCCACTGGGCATAGGGACAGGCCATTGCTCGGAGAGCTGCGCCTGCGATGTGCGGTTTCCTTCGAACCTCAAGAGTTTAGGCTCCTAGCGGGCCCCAATCCGCAGGCGTTCGCCAGTCTTTGAAAACGGTGCCCCTTTTCTCGGGGTGGCTTGAAAGGCCGGACCACCGAAATAACAATAGTACCGGTACAGCGGTGGTAGGCTAGTTAGCTCATGGGCGAGATCGAGGCTCTCTTTGCGGTTCTTCGGCGTTCGGCGGATGCGGACGCGGTCGCTGCTATTGAACGCTTGGTGCGTGAGGCGCCAGATCGGGCACTAAATCGTATAAACGTGCTGGACTTCGCTGCGCATCATGGATTGAGCGAAGAGCTTACAATCGCTGCGTTCTTGCATGCCGCGCGGATCGGCTTGTTCGATCTGTCATGGAATGTGCTGTGTCCAGGCTGCGGGAGCGTGCTGGATGCGACGGCGACGCTCAAATCCGTGCAACGAGAGAGCTATCCCTGCTCGCTGTGCGCCGCTGATTGCGAGCCTATATTGGATGAGATTGTCGAGGTGACGTTTACAGTCAGTCCTCGTATCCGCCATATCGCTGCGCATGACCCAGGTAGCTTACCTATTTGGGAATATCATCGTCAGATTTTCTGGGGTTCAGCTGTCGATTTTCCCGAAGAGGGGATCGAAGCGTTGGCCGAGCAACTCACCCTTGATTACGTCGAGTTGCCGCCTGGCGAGAAGGCAGTTTTATCACTTCAGCTTCCGGCTGAGGCCGTAATCGTCCTCGAACCGGTGACACATAGCGTTTACTTCATCGAGGTCGGGGGTGAGCCAACTCGCGAGCGCCAGCATATTTCGATGGTGTTCAACAAAGTGCAGCCGCTGACGGAAACTCAGGCGCTGCGTCCAGGACCACTTCGGTTATCGCTAGACAACCGGACTGAAATGCGCGTGCTGCCTGCGGTCTGGGTCGCTGATAGCCGGCTGCATGAAATAGTCAGCCGTCGCAAGCCCTTCATGACTGCTAAACGGCTGTTAAGCAACCAAACCTTTCGCGACCTATATCAGACTGAGATGCTCGACGTTGATCAAAGGCTCAAGATCACCAGCCTCACGTTTCTATTCACGGATTTAAAGGGCTCCACGGACCTCTATGAGCGTGTAGGTGATCTAGACGCTTTCAACCTCGTGCGCAGCCATTTTCGCGTGCTTCTCGACATCGTCGCCGCCGAAGCGGGGGCCGTGGTCAAGACGATCGGGGATGCCGTGATGGCGACGTTTCCTACACCCGATCGCGCCATTAGCGCCGCTCTGCGCATGCGCGAGGCGATGTCGAAGCTCAATTCTGCTCACGGGCGCCAAGACTTGCTGCTAAAGATCGGCGTGCACGAGGGACCCTGCTTGGCAGTGCTTCTGAACGATCGCCAAGACTACTTCGGCCAGACCGTGAACGTCGCTTCCCGCGTGCGGAGCATGGCAGACACGACGGCGATCGTCGCCACTGATTCAGTTGTTCAAGACCCGCATGTGGCCGAGGTGCTCGAACGAAGCGGCTTAAGGCCCGCGCCGCGTGAGGTAGTCTTGCGAGGGCTCGCCCGAAAGGTTTCAGTTTACGAAATCCCCTACATCGACTGACTGCGGACAACTCCGAGCGGCAAGAGCTCTTCTCGGAGCTCGAGCCGGCGATCTGGTCCGAACATAGCGTTTCGGGCTAGAGGAGGTGCCCTATATGCCTTCTCGCGCTCCGGGCCGTCGGGTGCGGCTAACCTGACTTTCGCAACTCACCCCCGGTTTTGAAATTTTGCCGCCCGGGTGCGCCGGCAAGCCGTTTTGAACCGCGGGGTCAGAGGGAGCCCAGCGCCGGAAATGGCCTGCGGTGCCGA
>JAFAHH010000036.1 GCA_019237355.1 Acetobacteraceae bacterium
CCAATCACCAGGCTGGTGACGATGATCGTCAGCCAACCGCCTTCGGTAAACTTCTCCACAGTAGTGATAACCAGGACGCTGGCGGTCACGATCAGGCCCAGCCCCGATAGCAGCAGGCGTCGCCTCCAGCCACTTCCCGGATCGCGATGACGCCACCAATAGATACACATTCCAAGCAGCGATAGGCTGAACGTCAGGAACACGTTGATGCTGTAAAGCACCACCAGCAAATCGACCTGACCGCCGGTCCATGCCAAGATCGCCAGCGATGCGACCCCCATGACGATAATGCCGTTCTGCCGGACGAGCCGGCTCGAAAGGTCCCGAAAGTGCCTCGGCACCCAGTAGTCACCGGCCATGTTCGACAGCACCGTTGGGCCATCGAGGAATCCGGTCTGCGCGCCAACCAGCAGCAGCCCCGCCTCGAGCGCAAGCACGACGGCAAGCGCCGCCTCCAGGAAGCCGGCACTGCCCAATCCGAGATTGCCAAGAATGGATCGGAACACGACCGCATTAAGCGTCTGCCCTTCCACGGGCTGCGCCTGCCACAGCATGTAGAGAAGAATGATCCCACCTGCCGTAAAGGACAGGGATGTCGCCATCAGGACCATCGTCCAGATGCCGTTCTTAACCCGCGGCTCGGCGAGCATCACCACATTATTGGAAACCGCTTCCAAGCCGGTGTATGTCCCGCCGCCCAAAGAGAACGCGCGGAGAAACAGCGCGATGACGAACAGCCAGCCCATGTCATGCGCCAGACCACGGGTCTCGCCGAGCGTGTCCGGGATGAGCGACGGTAGATGCTCCCCATGCGCGGCGACCCCATAGACGATCAGCAGGAAGTGCGTGACCACAAAACCCAGGAAGATCGGCGCCAGCACCGCGACCGATTCCTTCATCCCGCGAAAGTTCAGCGTGATCATCGCCAGGATCAGGATAAATTCCGTAGCCAGCTTGAATGCCTGTGCCCCGACTGGCAATAAACTGAAGAACGCATCGGCTCCGCTGGCGAGCGAAGTAGTGATAGTGAGAACGTAATCAACCAACAGAGCGCAACCGGAAACCAACCCAGCCCGCGGGCCGAGCAGCGCCGTTGCGACGCGGTAACCGCCCCCGCCGGTGGGAAACAGCTCGATCACCTGATTGTATCCGGCCGCAATGATGAACACGGCGAGCGATGTGGCGACCGCCAGATAAAGCCCCAGATGCATATGCGCGCCCAAGGCGCGGAAAGCTTGCTCCGGCCCGTAACAGGAAGAAGACAAGCCATCCGCGCCCAGGCCGATCCAGGCCAGCAGCGGTATCAGTGCGATTCGATGACGCGTCCGCTCATCCAGCGGGTCCAGCGCACTGCCTAGGACGAACCGGCGGACTCGCTCCATATGCGACATGACTCCCCCTATCGGCCCCGGTTTTTTGCTCTAAGGGCTGCTTTTCGCCATGTACTTGCGATCGGGCCACAATACATAATGGCTTAGGTCCAAACCACCATGCTCGAGATCGTTTTTTTGAGAGCGCGATCCAGGCTTTTCAACGATCGAAACCCAATGCGCTCGCGAATTGGGAACCCGAGTCCGCCTCAAGCGATCGCGCTTTGGCGGCCGGCAGTCTCCAACTCCATCCTCGAATCGGCTAAAGCGAACGGCTACGAATCCGCGAAAAGCGCGAGTACTTCCTCAGCCGTATCGGCCTTCCGGAGGCGTTGGGTAAAATCTGGGTCCCGGAGCCGCCTCGATATGGCGGCGAGGGCAGCGACATGCTCATTGCCCGCATCAGGCGGAATCAAGAGCAAGAAAATAAGGTCAACCGGTTTCTCATCGATCGCCTGAAACTCGATGGGCCGGCTCAGCCGGACGAACATTCCGAATAGCTTTTCAATCCCATCAACGCGCGCGTGAGGAAGCGCGATCCCTCGCCCGATACCGGTGGATCCAAGCTGCTCCCGCTTTTGAAGCGCTTGGTAAATTTGATCGGCTGGTGGCGCAAATCGGCGTGCATCTGGTGTTCTTCCTCCACATCACCACCGCGCCGGATCACACCAACAATGTGCTGGCGCTGGCGTTCGGGGTGCTGATCGTGGTGCTGGTGGTCGGCGGCTCGCTGTGGATCATGGGACATCTGAACCACCGAATGCTGCCAATGTACCAGCTAGTGCAGATGCAGGGGTAATCCGCAGCTCGGGTCGGGGAAGGGGAACCGAGTGCTTGATCGACATTGTAGGAGAAGCTCTCAAGCGGCCCCTGCTCGCCTCGACGGGATCGCCGGCGTTCCGACCACGCCGGCGATGCTGGCGACCGGAATCGTTTCAGTTGGCGAGCGGGGCATGGCGCCAGCCTACGCCGGAAAACCTGCCCAAAAGAACCGTTCTGAGCAATTCCAGTAGGCACCGCCCCAGCATTCTCCCACGAAATCACCGCTTAGGAACGTCCGAATCTCACGGTAATGGGCAATTTCAGCCGGTGAGGGCCGTTGGCGAGCTTGAACCAAGACACGATGTGCCCGGCAGAGCTAAGCTT
>JAFAHH010000126.1 GCA_019237355.1 Acetobacteraceae bacterium
CGAACTGGCTGCGGAACAACAAGGCGCATCGGCCGGTGACACGCTGGTTAAGAGCCGCGTAAGCGCTGCCCGGATTCGTCCAGAAATGGTCGGTTCGGTTACTGAAGCTGCTTCTCCTTCGAGTTCAGGATGCTCTTGCCACCCTGAGCTCTTTACGCTGAGATCGAATTTATCTGGGCTGAAACGGAATCCCTTTCGACAGCAAACCCGGAGAGATCGGTCACCCGCCCAAGTTCAGTCCGATGAGGAGGACTCTGACGTGAAGTTCATAGCGACATGCATACCGCATCGCACATCAGCTTCGAGATCTTTTAACCTGACGCGTTGTGCGTTCGCCCTGATGGCTCTGCTCGGCGGGATCAGTTTCGCGTCGCCTGCCGGCGCAGTTACCTGTGCCAACGGCGTTTACCGCGCCGGGTGCGCCGGGCCAAACGGAGCTGTGGTTACCCGAAAGCCCTATGCTGCCCACCCGCCGGCCTATTACGGCACGCGGCCTCCTGTCTCGTGCGCCAATGGCCCGTATCGGGCGGGATGCGTGAGCCCTAATGGCGCTGCCGTCGTCCGCAAGCCGTACTACTAGCAGTCCGCTGAAAATAGCAGTCCGCTGAAAAAGTAAGGCCAGGGCTCTGCCCTGGACCCGCTGGGGTTGGATTGCAAAGGCTCTGCCTTTGCTGGGGTCCAGGGGCGAAGCCCCTGGCCTTCTTTCGTTGCTCTACGAACGATCGACGCATTGGGAACCCCACTCCGCCTCAAGCCATCGCGCAGGCGGGTCGTCGCCGGCAAAAGCTGAGGCCTCGCTTCGGACTGAAGCGCATCATGCTCCCGCGGGGAGCTTCCGGCCCCAGCTTGCGACGACGGGGGAATTAGGTTCCGGATGCCGAGGGCGACATGCTGATCACCACCGCATCGCCGCCCAGGCTAAGCATCAAGCCTTCGCGCTTGGCACGCAAATGCATGGTCACACCCTTATCGTTCTTCAGCCACAAATCGCCGCCACTTTCTCTGCCAAGCGCAAAACCATAGCGGCCCTGGGCATACGCTCCGGGGAACTGGGAAACATTTTGTAGCCCATAAACCTCGCCTGTCGCTTCGATCTTAGAGGCCCCGATCCCGCCGATGCCCAGGCCGCCAACCTTGAATGGGTAAGTGTTGCCGTGGAAATACAGCACGCCGGTACCGCCGCCGCCGCTGCCGATAAACGCAGCCTGCACCTGGGTCATTTCCACCGTGCCGTCGGGCGGGCCGCTGACACCCGCCGCAGGACCGCCACTCTGTCTCGAACAGGCGGCGGCCGAAATCAATGCCGCGGCCGCGATCGCGCGCAGCCAGACCGGTGCGGGCTTAATCCCGGCACCATTCAAGGCCCTTTGCCTCACAACATACGCCATATTTGGTTTCGGCATGTCGTCCTCCTGTTGGACGTCCTTTGACCCCGGCCGGTCTCATAATCTGGTGTGGCGCTTTATAGCCGGCAAACCCTCGAGTTCCGAAGGTTGGAACCGGCAGCCCGCAAGGGAGAATGTAATTACGAGAGCCGTGTGGTTTGGCTATGCAAATTTGGCAAGACACCGGTGTAAGCCGCCCCGAGCGGGTTTCAGCACGAGCTCTTACCCGCCGGCCCTGGGTCCGCTCGTGGTCTGGCATGCTTCGCGCGCCAGTCAGCCGGAGAGATGCCAGACCAACGCTTGAAAGCCCGCGTAAAGGCGCTCGCTTCTGAAAAATCCAGCATCGCAGCAATGTGGCTGAGTGGAATGTCGCTATCGGCCAGCAATTGCCGGGCGGCCTCATGGCAGACTTCATCGGATAGTTTCTTGAACGTCGTGCCTTCAGCCGCGAGCCGCCGGCTCAGCGTGCGCTCATTGATGCCGAAGAGATCGCCCATCCGGCTGGCCGAGTAATGGCCGCTGCCAATCGTGGCACGCAAAACACGACGAACATCGTCGCTAAATTCCCGGTTCGTATCGGCCTGCTCGCGCTCGATCTCCTTCATGAGGAGCCGCCGCA
>JAFAHH010000176.1 GCA_019237355.1 Acetobacteraceae bacterium
TCGCGCAAGTGGGCCACGATGGCTTGCCGGTCATGGGCGTCTTTGCGGCGCTCTTCCTCGTTGAGGCAGACCACGTAGCGGCGCTCCTCGACCCAGACTTCCTTCAGTTTAAGCGGGGCCGGGTCTTTGGGGTTTTGGCGCTCCGGCACGCTCTCAAACCAACGGCCCCGATGCCCCAACCCAGGTTTCGCAGTTTCTAACCGAAAATGCGGGAAGCCAACTTTTTTGACGCTGATCTTCAGGCACTTACATCGCGGTCTGGCGCCTTTTGACTCGTGTACCGACCTGCCCGCTAGGCAAAGCGAACCAAGCTTGGCAAACTGGAGGCGTGTTTTTGAAACGACACGTCCGCCGCAAGGACGGCAAAGAGCACGTCTACTACTCGTTGTGCGAGAGCGTGCGCCTGAGCGCGACGCGGGTGATCCAGCGCCGGGTGCTCAACTTGGGCGAACTCAACACCACCCAACTGGAGCGCTGGCAGCGCTCCATTGAGGTGGTCCAACAGGAAGGCGAACGCCGGCAATGCCGGCTCTTTACCGACCGGGAAGGGGCGGCCCCAGCCGAGGCGGCCGATGTGTGCGAAGTCATTCTCTCCTCGTTGGCGGTGCGCCACCCCCGTCAGTTTGGGGCCTGCTGGCTAGGCAGCCGGCTGTGGCAGGAGCTGGGCTTAGATACCTTCTTTGCCGAGGCCTTGCAGGACCGGCGCGGCCCGGTGGCCTGGTCGAAGGTCATCGAACTGCTGGCCGTCAACCGGCTGTGTGAGCCGCAAAGCGAGCTCGGCGTGCACCAACGCTGGTTTGGCACCACGGCCATGGACACCATCCTGGGCACCGACGAGGCGGTGGCGGCCAAGGACCGGCTCTACCGGGCGCTGGACAAAGCGCTCGAACAGAAGGCGGCGCTGGAGACCCATTTGGGCAAGCGGTGGCGCGACCTGTTCGGCGCTCGCTGTGACCTGCTGCTTTATGACCTGACGAGCACGTATTTTGAAGGCCAAGCGGCCGGCATACCCAAAGCCGCCTTCGGCTACAGCCGGGCTTCCCCGGCCCGACTGCCGCCAACTGATCCTGGCGTTGGTGGTCACCGCCGAAGGCTTCCCGCTCTCCTACGAGGTCTTTGAAGGTAATCGCGCTGATGTGACCACGCTCGAAGACATCCTCGATTCGGTGGAGCGTAAGCACGGTTCGCTCTCGGCGGGTCTGGGTCTTTGATCGCGGCATCGTCAGTGAGGAAAACCTGCAACGGTTGCGCCAGCGTGGGGTCAATTATTTGGTGGCCACGCCTCGACGTAAACTGGCCGCCTTCGAACAGGAGTTGCTCAAAGGGGATTGGGCCGAAGTGTCGGGACGGCCCGGCATTGAGGTCAAGCTCATCGAACGGGACGGGGAACTCTACGTGCTAAGCCGTAGCCGGGAGCGGGCCGAACAGGAACGCTCGATTCGGCTGCGGGCCTTGCACGGCTTGCGCAAAGACCTCAAGGCGCTCAGCAAGAGCGTGCGGACCGGGCGGCTGCGCCAGCGCGACCGCATCCTGCTACGGCTGGGTCGACTGGAAGAGCGCTGGCCGAACGCGTGGGCCTACTTGAAGAAAGTGGAACTGACCGACGCGGAGTTGGTCTGGCAGTGGGACCGCAAGAAGTTGCGCAACGCTTGGCTTCAGCAAGGCGCCTACCTGTTACGCACCAACCTGAGCCGCGAAGCGCCCGAAACGCTGTGGCGTCAGTACCTGCAACTGACCGAAGTGGAAGCCGTCTTTCGGACGCTCAAAAGCGCGTTGAACCTGCGGCCCATCTGGCATCGAATCCAAGCCCGGGTTGAAGCTCACATCATGGTTGCCTTCCTGGGCTATTGCCTGTGGGTCTGTTTGAAGCAAAAGCTCAAAGCCGCGGCGGCCGGCCTGACCCCGGCGCAAGCGCTGCACCAACTCAAGCAGATCCTGTTGGTCGAAGTCTGGTTTGAGCTACGAAACGGCGGCCGCATTTGTCTACCCCGGATCACCCAACCCGAAGAGCCGCAACGCCTGATCCTGCACCACTTGGGCTGGTCATTGCCGGAGCAACCCCCGCCCAAGATTTACCGCGACCAGGAGCAGTTTGTGTGGACGACCTGACCGGGTAACGAAAAATTCGAAGCCTCAAAATCAATGACTTACAAATTTTGGACGTTAGAAACTGCGAAACTCGGGTTAAGCGCAATACTGTTCATTTAAGGATGGCGAACAGGATCACCACGGCGAGGCGACGCCGGATCGAACGCGGGGACTTCGCGTTGCGGATCGGGTAAGGGCTCAGCTTGCGTTTTCGGCCGCGCGGGACGCTCCGGCCACGACTGGACACGCAGCGCTCCTGCAGCAACTCCGTCAGGAGGGCCTCCGCCGCGCACGCCTTAGCTGGAGGGGGAAAAGGCTGGCCCGGCAGCCAGCTTACGACGCACCACGCGCACCGCGTGCGTAAAGGAGAGCTGATCCGGGTCCAACCCGTCCCGCTGGGCCGCCTCCTGCATCAGGCCCCGCACCGCCCAATGGGCCAGTAGCAAGCCGTAAAACTCTTGCTCGACCAACTCCGGGGTCTTACTGCGCAGGACCACTTGGCCGCCGCGCAGGTGGGTTTTCAGTTCGTCAAAGAGGCCCTCGACTTCCCAGCGTTGCGCGTAGAGGCGCGCCAAGGCTTCGGCCGGGGCCTGCGCGGGGTCCAGCAACGTGGTCAGCAACCGGTAGACCGTCTGGCCGGCTTCGGCCCCCCCGCCGTCGAGTTGGTACTCAACGACACGCACCCGCAGCCCCCGGCGCCGCTGGCGGCGCGCTTTGGTCGAGGGATAAATCGTCGACAGAAACGACCCATCGGCCAACACCACCTCCACCGGTAAAACCATGTTCTTTCGGGCGCGCCACAACAGTTGGGCGCCGGTCTGCTGCGCCCGTTTCCAGAGCGCAAAGACCGTATAGAGCCGATCGGCCAAACATAACATGCCCGGCTCCAAGCGGGCCAAGAGCCCTTTAGCCAAGCTCACCTCGCTGCGCCGGTAAGGGCCCATGGCCACGGCAAAGAGGGTGTGGGTGCCCGCTTCGGCTAAACCGGCAAAGCGCAGTTGCGGGAAGGCCGCCCGGCCTCGGCTGGATTTTTGGCGGCCGTAGCGCTTCACATTGGCCGCCGTGTCGGGCACGTCCAAGGTGCTGCCGTCTAAGACCACCAGCCGCAAGCCCGCAAAGAAAGCCCCCGGGCTGCCCGCTTGGGCCCAGGGTTGAGCCAGTCGCTGCCACAGCTCACGCAAGGGCGTGGCCCCCAGGCGGCTACGGGCCTGAGAAATGGCCGATTTACTGGCCACGCGCACCGCCGGATGGCCCTTTAACCAGCCTAAGCCTTCGACTAAACAGCGCAACACCTCCCGGGTCGAAACGGCCATGAACAGCCCCAAGGCGATCACGTAGTAGACGACCACCTCGGCCGGCAAATCGCGGATGCGTCGACTTTGTAAGTTGTGCTGGCGCAAGACTTCCTGGATGCGCGCCAAGGGGATCGCCCGGGCCAACACCCCGACGCTAAGGTGTTCGGCGATTCGGGCTCCGCCCCCCATCCTTATCGCAGTGCGGGCCATGCTGAACCGCTCAGCCCTCCCGCCCTTTCCCGCAATCCTTAAATGAACAGTGTTGGGGTAAGCCCAGGGTGCGAACTTTGAAGGCACCTTGGAGGGTGCTTGGCGCCTTTTTGTCGGCCTGACCGGGCCGCCAACCCCGTCGATTCAGCGTCCCAAGCGTCCTCACTTTGCCGAAAAATCGCCGTTCGCTACCCTAAGGCCTGGATGGCCCGGCGGCCCGTTTCCTACGGGCAAGTTGGCGGCGCGTCGGCTCGCGCCCGAGCGCCCCGCCTCGCCTCGACCTTTTTCAGGGTAAGCTCGCTCTCGGCCACCCGCCCGAGCATGATCCGCAGTTGCGCGGCTTCCTCCTTGCCCATTTCCGCCTCAAAAAGGGCGTGAGCCTGTCGCCAGAGCGGTTTTGCCTCCGCCAGGACCGTTCGCCCCGCCTCGGTCAAGCCGACCTTTCGGCTGCGGCGGTCTGCCCCCACGCTCCGGGTGACGTAGCCCTTCGCTTCAAGCGGGCGAAGGTTATGCCCGAGGGTCGCCCGGTCCATGATCAGGTGCTTTGCGAGCGGCAGCAGCGATATCGGCCCGAGCTGATCGATCTCGGCCAGCATCATGTACTGCGTCGCCCGCAGCCCGGAGGGCGCGAGCACCTGATCGTAAAACTGCGAAACGCGGCGGCTCGCCTGGCGCAAGGCATAGCAGTTACAGGCAACGGTCACGCGACGCTCCGGGTCAGTAATCCAAATACATCATCGCACCTCGTCGCTTGATCGGCTCGCGCTCCGGGGGCCGCCGCGGAGCCTGTGTTTACGGGCGGCCGGAAGCGGCCATGACCGCCCGCGATACCGCTCGCTCGGCGAGGGGACGGCGGATCAGAGGGCTGGACCCCTCCGATCACCCGCAGCAGGTTGAACACGGGTGCCCCTTGTGCAATTGGTCTTATATGCCCGTAAATACCGCACCTGCTCCGGATATCCAGTCGTCTTCGGGAAACCTACCTCAAGCTTGCCATCAAGGCCCTCGGTAACGTGGCCTGGTGACACGGAGCCTCTAGTTCCCGCGCCTCCTGCGGCCAAAGCTTCGAACCCTTCCCACCACCCAGGAGACCACCATGACGCATGATGCCCAAGACGCCGCTTTGCCGGCTTTCACCGAACATCGCGTCCCGCGCGATGGCGGGAACCTGTACGTCCGCGACTTTCCCGGCCACGGACCCGCTTTCGTGCTGCTGCACGGCTTTCCGGACAACGCGCGCATCTACGATGACCTCATCCCGCATCTGGTCTCGGCCGGTCGCAGAACGATTGCCCTTGACTTCCTGGGCTTCGGCGCCTCCGACAAGCCGGCGGGTGCGCAGTACAGCTTCGCCCAGCAGCTCGGCGATCTGGAGGCGGTGGTCGCGGCCTTGGCGCTCGACCAGCTCATTCCCGTCGGCCATGACGCGGGCGGCCCGGCCGCCGTCAACTTCGCGCTGAAGCACCCGGCGCGCACGGCCGCCGTCACCTTGATGAACGCCTTCTACGGCGCGGCCCCCGGGCTGAGGGTGCCCGAACTGATCGCGCTCTTCTCGAACCGGGAGCTGAGCGCCCTCACGCTTCATTTCCTGGCGAGCCCGCCGCAGTTTGCCTGGCTGCTCGATTTCCAACGCAAGCAGTTGGCAGCGGGCCTGACCGAGAAGCAGAAGGTCCGTTACTTCGAATTCCTCGGGCCAGTGATCGACAACAACTTCCGGCAACAGCCGAGTGCCGCGCCCGCGTTCGCCCAGATGACCTCCCAACGGGCAGACGAGGTCGCCGCCAATACGGCCCGTCTGGTCGAGTTCAGGCGATCCGAGGTTCCCCTTATGCTCATTTGGGGGAAGGCCGATCCCTATCTTCACCTCAGCGTGGCCGAACACCTGCGCTCCCAGGCCCGGCGCGCGTTTCTTCATGCTCTCGATGCCGGGCACTGGCCACAGATAGACGAGGCTTCGGAGGTGGCTCGCCTCATGCTCGAGGACTGTCGGTAAGGTCTGCGGCGCGCCGCCCATCGAGCTCTGAGGACAGAATGAGGACCGCGTTTCTTTCAAGCTTAACCTCTTTACTGATCTGGATGGCAATGATGCACCAAGGACACGCACAAGCTGCAAAGCCGCCGGCACCGGTGACGCGGATCCTGGCTATAGGGACGTTGAACCCCGGCGTCGATCTGGCTGCGGTTCGCGCGATTTTGCCGACCGAGGTCAAGGAAACGGTCAAGCTCTACCTCGATGGCAAGATCGGTTCTGGTGCAAATGCTTGAAAAGGCCGGTACACCGCCGTAAGGCCCGGGATGATCGAACCGGCTTCAGCACAGGATCTTTTCAAGGGGCGGCACTTCGATCACGAGATCATCATCCTGTGCGTGCGGTGGCAGCTGGCCTTTAAACTGGATCCGGCCGATGCTCGGGTTCAAGCGACTTGAGACGGCGGCCGTAACGATCCGCGGCATTGAGCTGGCGGCGAAAATCAAAAAGCAACAATTCAACCTCAAAGCGGTAACCGGCAAAGCCACCACCGCCCCGGAAATCTGGGCCGCGGTGCTGGCCGCTTAAAATCCGCAAACCCGTTCGTCCGACAAAAGCATACACTTAACGAAATTTGCACCAGAACCGCCTTCGCCATTGACGGCGGGATCGCAGCGCCGGTAGACCGAGCCCGTTTTCGACGTTGAAGGCGCCGGGGCGCGCCGTAAGGTGGTTCAAGCCCTCGGACCTGGCCATGAGCAACAATCTTGTGTTTCATCGCGCCCGCATCGGCGGCTTGGACTTTGAGGCCTTGATGTCGGCGGACGGTCCCGCCATCGTGGTGCGGGGACACGAGGGAAGCCGGTATGAGGGTTGGGTGCCCCTGGGCGTCAGCCGCCTTCGGTGGTTTGGGTCGGCAGAGCCCGGGGGGAGGGCGTGCCCCCAAGGGCCGGGCTGGCACCTCGTGAAGTATTTCGAGGAAGTTCGGGCTTACCTGCCCGGTTTTGGGCAAGCGGAGCTTCGGCGCCTGCGCGAGGAGTTCGGGCTGCTCACCGACGCCGAACTCGAGAGGTGGTCCGGCGAGCCGACGTTTTATTCGTCCCGCGCTTGGGCGGGTTTGGTCCAGTGGGCGGCGGCCCACCCCTGGCTCGCCCGCCGTTACGCCCAGGGCCAAGCCTACTTACTGTGGTACGACCGGGCCCACGAGGAGGCCGCCCGGGCGCAGGTCACCCCGGCCTGAGCGATCGGCGTTGCCTACCGATGCGGATCCAACCCGGCCTTCGATTGTTCCCTAATAGGATGGTACATATGGAAACGACAACAGAACGCGACAACCTTCGCTTTACGAAGATACCCCTCATAAACGGTTCCGGCGTCATCCCCGCGCTCGGCTTTGGGACGCTGATTCCCGACCCCATCGACACTAAAAGAGCGACCACGGCCGCGCTGGAAGTGGGATTTCGTCAATTCGATTCCTCAGAACGATACCGAAATGAACAAGCGGTAGGCGAAGCCATGCAGGAGGTCTTCAGAGGGGGGAAGATTAAGCGAGAAGAAGTGTTTGTTGCCACGAAACTCTGGAACAACAATCACCGGCCGGAGCGCGTCAAACCCGCTTTCGAGGCAAGCCTAAAGCGACTCCAACTCGACTACGTCGACCTGTATTTAATCCACACCCCCTTTGCCTTTCAACCTGGAGACGAGCAGGACCCGAGGGACGGGAGCGGCAAAGTGATTTATGATGACGGGGTGACGTTGCTGGAGACTTGGGGAGCTTTGGAGGGTCTTGTCGACGAGGGCAGGTGTAAGGCCATTGGACTGTCGGACGTCAATGTGGAAAAGGTGAAGGGGATTTTTGAATCCGCTAGAATAAAGCCCGCCGTGGTTCACGTCGAATCCCATCCCTATCTCCCGGAATGGGAGTTGCTCGCGTTTTGTAACACGAACGGTATCGTGCTGCAGGCTTTTGCGGCGTTGGGTCATAGCACGGAACCTAAGTTGCTAGACGATCCTGTGATTACGTCCATCGCCAAAAGGGTCAACAAAACCCCTGCCCAAGTGCTGCTTGCATGGGCGGTGCAACGCGGCACCGCCCTCCTTACCACCTCCAAAACCCCCAGCCGCATTAAGGAGAACTTTAACATCTCAACGCTTCCTGAAGAAGCAGTGAAAGAGATTAGTGGAATCAAGACGCGGCAAAGATTCAATCCAGTCGTGGAGACCGGCGTGCCTGGCTTTATTCCAAGAGGACGGTGATGTTAACTACCGGCCGCTGGCGACGTAACCGACACTCCCATCAAGCCGGATTGGTTGCAACCCTCACGTTAGTCAATAGCACGGGAGCGGTTCCACCGATGCAACGGAATCCCCTGACGCCTATTGGGGCAAAGTAAAGGGTCGGCTCGGCCGCGGCAAAATGGGGGTAGCGATTCCTTAGCAGAGGCGAACTCACCCGTCAATGACATCGCCGAGAGGCGCCGCGTAGCCACTACCCTCCGTCTACCACCAACAAACCCCTTTCTAAGTGAGCATGGACACACCCCCTTCCAGCGCGCAGCCAGAAACGTCGCCGTCCCGTTCGCCGGACGCGTCCGATCGCCCAACCACCGAAAAGGTTACACCGCCTTCTGACTCAGCCCCAAAGCCGAAACGAAACCGCCGTTTACGCCTTTGGGTCGCGGCGATCGCCGGGGTGCTTCTCGTGGCCTTTGGCGTCCCGTGGATCCAACATGCGTTAACCACGGTTTCCACGGACGACGCCTACGTTAACGGCTACGTTACGTTCGTCGCCCCGCGCGTTGCGGGCCAGGTTCTGCGGGTCCTGGTCGAGGACAACGATCGCGTGAATAAAGGTGACGTGCTGGTGGAGCTTGACCCAAAGCCGTACCAGGTGCAGGTCGCCATCAAACAGGCCGCGGTCGATACGGCTCAGGCGCAACTGGCGCTAGCGCAAGCTAACGTGCGAGCTTTGGTCGGCCGGGCGCGCAGCAACCGCTTCAAACTCGCCCGTGCCATCGAGGACGTCGACAATCAGGTCGCGCTGATCCGCGCGCGGGTGGCCACTTGGGAGCAACAAAAGGCGACGGTGGCGCTTGCCCAGCGGGAGTTTGACCGCGCCGAACGCTTACTTGCGACGAAGGTGGTGAGCCAAGAGGAATATGACCAAAGGCGCGAAGCGCTCGACGTCGCCAAAGCGCAGCTGACGCAGGCGCTGGAAAATGTTTACCAGGCGCGCGTGGCCCTTGGGCTGGCCGCCCAACCGCCCGCCGGGTCCAGCCTGGCCGAGGTCCCCGCAGACCTCGACCAGACCTTCTCCTCGGTTGGCCAGGCCCAGTCCGACCTGCGCCAAAGCGCCGCACAGCTCGGGGTTGTACTATCGTCCTACAATCTCACACCCAAGCAAATGTTGGAGGAGTTCCACCGGCGCGATCCTAGCGGCAACGAAGATCGAATCTATGCCGAGATCGTCAAGAACGCTCCAACTTTAAAACTAGCTGAAACGAACGTGGTGCAGACCCAAAGCGATCTCGATCAAGCAGAACTCAATTTGAGCTATTGCACGGTCTACGCGGAGATTGACGG
>JAFAHH010000256.1 GCA_019237355.1 Acetobacteraceae bacterium
AAAGGCCCGCCGTTGCTGGAGCAACTCAAGGCTGGCATCGAGGCAGCCCGGGCCGGGGCCCTGCCCCAGAGCGCGCTGGCCAAGGCCTGTAACTACACCCTGACGCTCTGGGGCCGGCTGACCCTCTTTTTGGAGTATCCGGAGGTCGAACTGTCCAACAACGCGGCCGACAACTCGATGCGGCCGGTAGCTTTAGGCCGCAACTAGGAGAAGGTCGGAATTAGGCAAAGTTGGCCAGTGGAAGAGCATTCGCGTTTTCGTTGCGCCGTGGTAGGGTGAAAGCTGGCGAGCTGTTGAGAGCCTCTGGTTCTCACGCTCGCTATGCGCTCATCCCCATTTTTCAGCCGACGCGTTTGTCGCCGCATGGCCGGCAACGATCTTGGCATAATTCTCTTCCGCTATGTCGATTGGTTGCACCGGAGAGGCTATGGCCGGGCCACCATTCAGCAGTATACCCAGGCCGTTGAACACTTTGGGTCCTGGCGCGACCAACGCCATCCTCGTTCGCCACACGTCCAGCCCGCGGAGGTCGCCGAGTTTTTAACTTCCCACCTGTCGCGCTGTCACTGCCCTCCGCCGGCCGTGACCACCCTGAAAACTTGCCGAAGTGCCCTCAACCGGCTGATGACCATGCTGAACTGCCGGACTCCGGCAGCACCGTCGTGCCAAGCGGAGCGGTCGATCGGAAGGTTGGTGGCCGAGTTCGACCGACACTTGCAGCGGGTGTGTGGCCTGAGTGCAGCCACCCGCCTCTATCGCCGTCGCTACGCGCGGGAGTTTTTGGGGTGGCGCTTTGAAGGAAAACGATGGGATCTAACCAAGCTCGGCTTTGTTGACTTTTTGACTTACGTGCAGGAGCGCGCTGCCCAACTGCAGCCGGCTTCAGTCGGCGTGATGGTCACCTCGCTGCGCAGCCTGGTCCGTTTTCTGGAGTTTGCTGGCCGGTGCCGCCCCGGCCTGGCGCAGGCTTGGCCGACGCTGCCGAACTGGAAGCAATCGCCGCCCGCCAAGGTGCTGACCCCCACCCAGTGCTGTGCCTTGCTCAAGAGCGCGGATCGCCATGGCCCTGCAGGCCAACGGGATTTCGCCATCCTGCGGCTCCTGACGGAGCTGGGGCTGCGGACTTCAGAGGTCGTTGCCCTCTGCCTGGAGGACATCGATTGGCGCGCGGGCACCTTGGTCATTCGCAAAACTAAGCAACGCCGGGAACGGCTGCTACCCTTGCCACCCTTGGCCGCCAAAGCGATCTTGGCCTACCTACGCGCGGGTCGCCCGAGTTCCCCGAGCCGGCGGCTGTTCCTTTGTCACCGCTTGCCGGTGGGCCAGCCCCTGATGCCGGAACGGCTGCGCGGGGCCGTGCGCCGGGCCATGGCGCGCAGCGGCCTGAGCGGGGGTGGCCCGCATCAACTGCGCCATAGCTTCGCCACCCGGCTACACGCCCGGGGCGCCTCGCTCAAAGAGGTGGCCGATGTCCTGGGCCACCAGCATTTTGATACCACCGCCCGTTATGCCCGGGTCAACGTGGCGCAATTGCGGCAGGTCGCCCAGCCTTGGCCGGGCGCTCGCTCATGAAGGCCTCAGATTCCATGCAGACGCGGGTCGAAGCGTATTTGAGTTACCGGCGGGCGCTGGGCTATGCGTTGCGCATCGAAGGGGGCATGTTGCTCAACTTCGCTCGCTTCGCGGATCAATCGGGCCATCGCGGGCCGCTTACCGCGGAGTTGGCCGCGCGCTGGGCTCGCCTGCCGGCCAAGGCCGATCGATTGTATTGGGCGCGCCGCATCGAGGTGCTCATTGGTTTTGGGCGCTACTGCAAAATCTTCGAACCCCGGACCGAGATTCCCGCCCGGCACCTCTTTGGCCCGGCCCATCGGCGCAAAGCCCCGTACGTGTATTCTCGCGCCCAGCTCAAGGCGCTCGTGTCTGCAGCGCGTCAGTTGCCGTGGGATGGGGAATTGCACACCTATGCCACTTTGCTAGGACTGCTGGCCTGTACGGGCTTACGCATTTCCGAAGCGCTGGGCTTACGCATCGAGGCGGTCGATCTCAAGCAGGGCCTGCTCACCGTCACGGCCAGCAAGCGGCGCCGCTGCCGTTTGGTCCCGCTGCACCCCTCGGCGTTGCCGCCTCTGCGAACCTATGCCGCGCGGCGAACCAAGCGTTTCCCGGAGGCGGCGTTTTTCTTCGTCAACCGCTCCGGCCATCGGCTGCCCTACTCGACCGTGCGCACCACGTTTCGAACGCTGACCCAGCGGCTGGGCTGGGTCAAAAACGGCCAACGCCCGCGTCTACATGACCTGCGCCATACCTTGGCCTGCCGGGTGCTGTTCAAATGGCGCTCCCGCCGCGCCGGTGGAGAGGACCGCCTGGACTGGCTATCGCGCTACCTGGGGCACGAGCGGGTGGCGGACACCTACTGGTACCTGTCGGCCACGCCGGAGCTCTTGGCCGCCACGGCCCAGCGATTCAAACCCCCGAGCCGAACATGTGCCCCTCGCCGATAAACTCGCCCGAACGCTTTGCGCAGTTGGTGCAGGCCTTCTTTTGCGACTACCTGATCCAACAACGCGACGTCAGCCCGCGCACCGTCAGCACGTATCGCGATACGTTCCGTCTGCTGTTGAGCTTCCTTCAGCAGGCGTGCGGCAAGCGGCCCGACCAGCTGAGCTTTTCCGATTTGACGGCCGCTCAGGTGCTCGCCTTCCTGCGCCACCTGGAAGAGCAGCGGGGTAACTCGGTGAGGACCCGCAACTTGCGCTTGGCCGCCCTGCGCTCGTTTTTCCGCTACGCCGGCGCCTGCGCCGGGCCCGAACTGCTCGCCCAGACCCAGCGCATCCTGGCCATTCCCTTGAAGCGCTTTGCTCGTCCGCTGCTGGGCTTCCTTTCGGAACAGGAAATGCAGGCCCTGTTGCAAGCCATGGACCACTCCTGGAGCGGACGCCGCGATCACCTGCTTTTTCTGCTGATGTCAC
>JAFAHH010000710.1 GCA_019237355.1 Acetobacteraceae bacterium
CGCCTTCGAGCGCCAGTACAGGCACGGCAGGGCACGGACTTCCTCGCCTCCATCGGTGAGGAAGGTCCGCTCCTGGTTCGGCACCAGACCCTGGCTCTGGAAAACCCGACCGTCGGGTCGCCACCCATCCCGGTCTACCGAGGCGCCTACGGGAGTGTCTGCTTCGAAGGTGAAAGCCAAGCCGTTCGGAGCCGTCGGAATAAGAGCCCGAAGCAGTCCGGAGCCAGTCCCGCAGCTCCGGATTAACACTGGAATGAAGAGCGTTTTTCGCTTGGCGGCGCGGCGCACGGGCGCGCCCGCGAGGACTCCCCTGATGGAATCCGCGCCGGTGAGCGAAAAACGTATTGGGCTAAGCCGCCGGCAAGTCAGTCGAGGTTTTTTCCAGTGGGCCTGTCGAGAGGTGGCACACGAGGTGAAGGAGGAGACACAACCAGTGCGGGTATGGCGCGGGCTTTGCTAATATGGGTTTTGTTCGCTTGAGGTGGTCAGCCGAATCAGAGAGTTGCGAACAACGTTGCGCATGTGCGGCGACTCTCGGTTGAGTAAGCCTGAAAGCCAGGGTGTCGAAGACGAGTGACACATAATCCAGGTCCGTGCGTGGTGACGACTGGGCTCTTCGATTGTGCCGCACCTCTTGACGCGTGGCTATCGCTGCCGACGCAGCACGGCTCGCGCGAAGCGGGTTAGTCCAATTGGGAATTATGCGTCAGGCGTCCTCAGCCGCGTCGTCCTCCCAAACCGGCCGGAACCACGGGTCGGCGGGCAGCGGCTCCAATGGTAAATCCTTGATATTGCTGGTGGAGGAATGCCGGTTTGAACCGATTCGGGCAAGATCGGTTCGTGGCTTGCCCAGTGTCCGGCGGGTGGGGTTAAGCGGGCCGGGAACAATGTAATCTAAGGCGCATTATATTACATTCGACCCACCCACAGGCCCGGATAGCCGGTTTGGCGGAAACAACCGGTTCGTAGCTAACCGCCCTGGCCGTGACGGGGAAGGGAAGTAGCTCTCCTCCGGGCAGGCAACGAGGCCAGGGTCCGGCTGCTCGGAAAGCCCGACCACAGGTACCCGCGGAGCCTACCACACGCTATCGGGGCCTCCTGCGGCACCCCTGCAGGTCGTTGCGCCGGACGTCGCTCGCACACGCCGCGACACCTGAAATTCATGCGCTGCCGGCTACGCCAGCCAGCTTCATCCTGGCGGATCGGGGATTCTGCACGGAAACGTTACTTGCATCATGATAGCCGCTTGCCTCATTAAACGGTCCATAGCATCATGCTAGTAACACTCAGGATCCGACTCCATGCAGCGTAAGAGCTTCAGCGACATGCAGTGCCCCATCGCCCGCAGTCTCGAGCGGGTCGGAGAATGGTGGAGCATCCTCATCCTGCGCGATGCCTTCCAGGGGCTGACCCAGTTCGACCAGTTCCAGAAAAGCCTCGGCATCGCTCCAAACATGCTGATCCGTCGGCTCAACTCCTTGGTCGAGGTCGGTCTGCTCGAGCGTCGCCGTTACAGTGAACACCCGCCCCGGGACGAGTACGTCCTTACGGAGCGCGGGCGCGATTTCCGTCCGGTCCTCTGGGCCCTGCTCGCCTGGGGGAACAAGCATTTCGCCCCCGAAGGGCCGAGCGTCCTGATCGTTGATGCTCAGACCGGCAATCCCGCCGACCCCGTCCTGGCCGATCGAACAACCGGCAAGATCATGACCGCCGATAGCTTCCGCAGCGCGCCGGGACCCGCTGCCGATGCGCGCACCCGCGCCCGATACACCACGACCCCGGCGCACGTCGCATGAGCGCCGCCATGCTCATGGAGCGCGGCGCAATCGCCCCGGCACCGCCGGCCGTGCGCGCCCGCCGCTCCATCAAACGTCCGGCCCTCGCCGCTTTGGGCCTCGCTGCCCTGCTCGGCGTGGCTCGTTACGCCGATTACTGGTGGAGCACCGGCCGCTTCATCGAAACCACAGACGACGCCTATGCCGGCGGCGACGTCACCCAGATCGCACCGCACGTC
>JAFAHH010000866.1 GCA_019237355.1 Acetobacteraceae bacterium
GGCATCGCATGGCGGCCGGCGACTACCGGGCGCTCCGGGCCGATGCCTTCAAGGCCTGGCGTCAGGAGACGTGTGCGCGGATGGCGGCCTGATCGGTCCGGGTACAGATCGTGCTTGGCCCAAGTATGTCCCGCAGCGGTTAAGGTGACAATGCGAAACAGAATTGCGGCAGCTTGCGCCTTTTCGCTCTTAACCGCCACGAATCGCATCGTCGGCCGCTGGGCAGCCTCGCAGATGGCCTCGGCGTCGGCTGTATCGTTCTTTTGGCGTTTTACGAATGGTTTTACGTAAGCTGGCGCGATCAGCCTAACGGTGTGGCCAAGTTTGACGATTTCGCGGCCCCAATAATGCGCGCCCGCGCAGGCCTCCATGGCAACTGTGCAGGCTGGCAGGGTTGCTAAGAACTGGAGAACCTGCCCGCGTCGCAGCTTTTTGCGGAACACGACCGCTCCCGATGTTTCGGCGCCGTGTGCCTGAAACACCCGCTTCGCAATATCCAATCCAACAGTGCTAACCTGTCCCACGGACGCCTCCTCGAGTGGCATGCAACGCCGCCACTCTGGCACAGCGATGCCGTCGGGGGCGTCCACCCCATCAACATCAGGGCCCATAAAGTCACGGGAGTCGCCGAGGCGATCACCGCCGCTGGGGCAAGCCTTTTGTATCTGCCTGCTTACAGCCCCGGCCTCAACCCGATCGAACAGGCGTTCGCCAAAATCAAAGCAATGTTGCGAGCGAAAGCAATCCGCACGGTAGACGCGCTGTGGCAGGAGCTGGGAAGCATCGTGGGCTGCTTTCTCCAGAGGAATGGCCAACTACCTGCGGCACTCGGGCTACTTCCAGTCAGCGTGAGAGTGCTCTAGCCAGTCCTCCAGCCCTGCCGCCTCGATCGCCGCGCACGTCACGCCATCCACGCCCGGTGCGCCTCCATTGGAGCGCACCAGATCGTAGGCGTGGCGCAGAATGTCCGCGCCGTGAATTTTGTCGTAGAGCCTTGCCCCGGCTCGAATCCCCTCGCCAGGCTGCCCCGCCCCAACCCTGGTGATTTCAGATGCCTGGCAAATCCCGTACGCCCGCCATCCCTGAGAAGCCCGCCGGCCGGGACAAGCAGCCGACGCGGTCCGCGCCGCCCCGAAAGCCCGCCTCAAGGAGCCGGCCGAGAGCTTAGTGCAGCTCGATTTCCTCGATCACTTGGGCAATCTTGGGAGGGAGCAAGCTGGCCGGGGCGGCGCCAGCCCGAAGCCCAGGCAGCGCGGGGCTCGGCCGCTCCGGGCGTGATCAACGCCCGCGCCAGGCCAGCAGCATAAATTTACAACACGACAGCGGCCGCAACCTGGACCGCTTCCTCAAGGACCTCCTCCGCAGCTCCTTCCGCGGCCTTCTCAATGCCCTGCTCAAGCGCCGTGGCAATCTCGGCTGCCAATCCCGCCCCGCCCGGGCGGTGTAGGATCGGGTGGGCCGGCTCCCCCCTGACTGACTGGAGCACGGGAGAACTCCTCGAGGGCACGCGTCGGTCCCTCAGCCGTGCCCCATTGCTGGGATTAGCAACCGCCTCGCATGGGGCCGCCCGGCCGCTCACCCAGTAACACTCGCATCGCTCTGCTCTGGTCTGGACCTCTGCCACCTTAGCGATTAGAGCTTCTACGGTAAAGCGCATTGGTAGTTCGTGGCCATATCAGGACCCGCGAAAACACGTGACATCAGGATTGACCTCGCGCGAGGCGTGTGCCTGTGGTTCATCCTTGTCGACCACACTGCGGCTAACGTCCTTAACCAGCTCACGCTGCGCAATTTCGCCATATGCGACGCAGCGGACGTGTTCGTCTTCCTCTGCGGTGTATCCGCCTCCCTCGCCTACGGGACCAAGCTCGACCACGCGGGCTGGTGGGAAGCCAGCAAGGCCGTGCTGCGCAGGGTGCGGGCGATCTATATCGCGCAGCTCGTGCTCATTATCATGGTGGCAGCTCTTCTGATCGCGAGTCGAGCACTCGGACAACTCGAGGTCGCCCGCTTCTTTTGGTTACACGAGCAAGCGTTCAGTGCGACGGCGCTGATACGGCTCGCCTGCTTGGTCGATCGGTCCAGTCTTCTAGGTCTAGGGATCTTGCCGCTCTATATCGCCCTGCTTTCCTGGTTCGCCCTGATCATTCCTCTAGTCAGACGGCCGTTATGCCTACTCGCCCTCTCCGGCGGGCTGTGGTCAGTGGTTCACCTGTGCCCAAGCCTTAGGGCGGCTGAGACATTCAACCCGCTCGCATGGCAGCTCACTTTCACGCTCGGCGTCCTGTGCTGCCGCTATGCCTACCTGCTACGTCGGCCCGAACTTCGGATCCTCGATATTGCTGCAATCGGGCTGCTCGCGGCCGACACCTGGGCGGTCCTGATGCTGCCCCAGACTTGGGAGTTCTACCACCAATTCGGGCTGCCGGTGCGGGTGCTACTGCGCGGGGCTGACAAGTTGAACCTCGATCCCGCGCGGGTGATTTCGGTGCTATCGCTTGCCTGGATTGTATTCCGTCACGTTCCTCCCGATGCGCGATGGCTACGCGCGAGCTGGGCTACCACGCTGATCGCGCTCGGCCAGCATTCGTTGCCGGTATTCGCAGTCGGGATCGTTGTTTCAGGCGTGAGCAGCTGGGCTTTACTCGTTTGGCAGCAGAGCTTCGGCAGCGAAGTCTTGGTGAACACGGCGGGTTTGGCGGCCATGGTTTTGGTGGCCGGGCTGTCCATGCTCCGTCCCGGAAAGATTGTTCGAATGGTTGCTCGAGCTAACCTACTCGACCGGCTTCAAATTCTTGTACTTCGGTGCGCGGGAAACCGCCGGTCCATAATCTCGCACTGATCGCGCATTCTGCGCTGTCCAGATCATTCATAGGCGATCACGGGGACCCCT
>JAFAHH010000922.1 GCA_019237355.1 Acetobacteraceae bacterium
ATGCGACGCACCTGGGCCACCTTGGCGAGCGCCAGAGTGTTCCGCTTCGCCATATCCAGCGCGAGGGCCCGGATAAACTTCATCGTGCCGACCTGATGATCGATTCGCAGAAGAGCGGAATTGGACGAAGTAAGCTACCCCACTTTGCAAGAACTTCCTTTTTGCTAGTTCCCTATGCCCGAAACCAATCCGGCTTTGACGCCGTTTCACGTAAGTACGCCGCTCGGTAAGTCTTGGGTTCCGGGCAATAGTTCCGAAAACTTTGCAGGTGGTCGCAGCCTGTTGCCTGGGTCCATTCAAAAAACCCTAAATTCTCTGGGCAGATCGTAACCCTCGTCTGAACACGGCCTTCCCATGGCGCGGCGCGATATGAATGGAACCGAACCTGCCGGCGGGCGTCGCGCCAACTCCGGCTCTTCGCAAAACTTTGCTGGACCCGGTCTGCGCAACGGCGCTAGCGTCGGAGCGGAACCTGGATAAGCCAGGAGAGCGAGGGGGGAAAACATGAAAATCTATGATTGGCACATCGCGCCCAATCCGCGCCGCTTGCATATCTACCTTGCCGAAAAGGGAATCTCCGTTGAACTGGTCGAGGTCGGCCAAGAAGACCTGACGCTTGCGCCCTGGTTCAGGGAAAAGTACCCCCACGCGATGGTTCCGATGCTGGAACTGGATGACGGGACCCAGATCGGCGAGGCGATGGCGATCGCGCAGTACTTCGAAGACACGGTGCCACAGCCGAAGCTGATGGGAATCGATGCGAAGGACCGCGCCATCGTCGCGATGTGGGAGAAGCGGGCCAATGAGGAAGGGATGCTCCCGACCTCGGAACTGTTCCGCAACACCCATCCGAACTTTTCGGAGCGCGGCCTCCCCGGCGCGGCCGACCCAATCCCGGCGATTCCCGAGCTGCGCGAACGCGCCCGCAAGCGGCTGGACCGGTTCTTCGCCAAGTTCGACCGGCAATTGGCCGACCACGAATTCGTCGCTGGAGAGCGCTGGACGGTTGCCGATGCAACGACCCTGGCGGCTGTCGATTTCGCGGGCTGGTCGGACGTCAAGATCGCGCCGGAATGCAGGAACCTTCGGCGCTGGTACGACGCGGTCAGCGCCCGACCAAGCGCGAAGGCATGAGCAGGCTCTATACGATGTCCGCCTCGAGCGGCTGAAGGCGTCCGTTGCGTATCTGGCCGGAAAGGCGACAGTGACGAGTTCGGTTAGAGCAGATCGCGATCAGGTGGAATCGCCGAAGGCGATCCACATCGCGTGAATCTGCTCGCAAAACAAAGCTAGGGGGGTTCCACGTGAGTGGAAACCGCTCTAGTGGGACCACTGGCCCTGGTGATGAAATTCCCCGGGGAGCATCGTATTGAGCAACGCCTTTAAAATGTTTATGCTGCTGGACAGGATTGAACTGTCGACCTCTCCCTTACCAAGGGAGTGCTCTACCACTGAGCTACAGCAGCAAAGGCGGCTTCCTACCCTGTTCCGGGCCGCGAGCGCAAGCTCAGCCGACCGGGCTCACGTGTCCATCTTTAGCGCGGCCAGGAAGGCGCTCTGCGGGATCTCCACCTTGCCGAACTGGCGCATCCGCTTCTTGCCCTCCTTCTGCTTCTCCAGAAGCTTGCGCTTGCGGGTAACATCCCCGCCGTAGCACTTGGCAGTCACGTCCTTGCTGAGCGCGCTGATCGTCTCGCGGGCGATTACCCGGCCGCCGATCGCGGCTTGAATCGCGATCTTGAACAACTGCCGGGGGATGAGATCCTTTAGTTTTACGCAGATTGCCCGGCCGCGCGCCTCAGCGACGCTACGATGGGCAATAAAGCTCAACGCATCGACCGGATCGCCATTCACCAGGATAGAGATACGCACGAGGTCGCTGACGGAGTAGCCATCCATGTGATAATCGAAGCTCGCGTAACCGCGGCTGACGGATTTGAGCCGGTCGTAGAAATCGAACACCACCTCGTTCAGCGGCAGCCGATACACCGCCATGGCGCGATTGCCGACATAGGTCAGATCCACCTGTTCGCCGCGCCGCTCATTGCAGAGGCCCAGCACCGCGCCGAGATGCTCATCGGGCACCATGATGGTCGCCCTGATCCAAGGCTCCTCGATGTGATCGATGACGCTGCCATCCGGCATGTCGGCCGGGTTGTGCAGCTCGATTACCTCCCCATTGGTTTTGTGGACGCGATAGACCACCGAAGGAGCGGTGGCGATCAGATCGAGCCCGAATTCCCGGGTCAGCCGTTCCTGAACAATTTCCAGATGCAATAAGCCGAGGAACCCGCAGCGGAAGCCAAAGCCGAGCGCGGCCGAGGTTTCTGGCTCATAATGGAAGCTCGCGTCGTTCAGCCGCAGCTTGGCTAGGCTCTCCCGCAGCTTTTCGAAATCATCCGAGTCGGTCGGATAGAGGCCGCACCACACAACCGGAACCGAAGGCTTGAAACCCGGCAGCGGCTCAGCCGCTGGGTTCCGATCGTCGGTGATCGTGTCGCCGATTTTGCAGTCAGCAACCGTCTTGATCGCGGCGGTAATATAGCCGATTTCCCCCGGACCAAGATCATCTGCCGGAATCATTTTTGGTGTAAACACGCCGACCTGTTCGACGGAATGAATAGCCCCGGTCGACATCATCCGGATCTTTTGGGCCCGCTTGAGCCGGCCATCCTTAACCCGGACGAGGATCACGACTCCAAGGAACTGGTCATACCAGCTATCGACCAGAAGCGCCTTCAGTGACGCCTGGCCATCGCCTTTTGGCGGCGGCAACCGGCGCACGAGCGCCTCGAGTACGCTCTCGATGTTCAACCCCGTCTTGGCGCTGATCTCAATCGCCTCGGAGGCATCGAGCCCGACCACGTCCTCGATCTGCTGCTTCACACGCTCTGGCTCGGCCGCGGGCAAATCGATTTTGTTGAGCACCGGAACAATTTCATGCCCAGCTTCGATGGCTTGGTAGACATTGGCCAGTGTTTGCGCCTCAACCCCCTGCGAGGCATCGACTACCAGCAATGAGCCTTCGCAGGCGGCCAAGCTCCGCGACACTTCGTACGCGAAGTCCACATGGCCGGGCGTATCCATCAGATTCAGCTCATAGACTTCGCCGTCCCGGGCGCGATACGTCAGCCGAACCGTTTGCGCCTTGATGGTAATGCCGCGTTCCCGCTCGATCTCCATATTATCGAGCACCTGGTTGGTCATCTCCCGGTCGGGAAGCGCCCCCGTCGCCTGGATTAGGCGATCCGCAAGCGTGGACTTACCGTGGTCGATATGGGCAATGATCGAGAAGTTACGGATTTGGTCGATTGGCGTGTCGGTCATGGGAGTTGCCGGGGCCGCTTTGCTACCTTAGCACCGCTCCGGTCGCATTGGTCACGGCCTGAATGACTTTCTGGCAGGCGGCCTCGATCTCGGCATCCGTTAATGTTCGTTCGCGCGGCTGGAAGACAACCTCTATGGCCAGCGATTTCTTGCCTTGCGGGATGTTTTCGCCTTCATAGACGTCGAACAGGGTGACTGCGGTGATCAGCCCTCGTCCCGCCCCGCGCGCGGCGCGCAACACGGCTTCCGCCGCGACCTCCCGGTCAACGACGAAGGCAAAATCCCGGCACACGGGCTGGAATGGCGGCAGGTCAGCGGCTGGCTTTCGGCCGCGCTTCCGCTCTGGCACAGCATCTAGGAAGAGCTCGAACCCCACCGCGGGACCGGCCACATCGAAGCTCCGGAGCACGGCCGGGTGCAATTCACCAAAGGTGCCCAGCACCGTCTTTGGTCCCTGCCGGACTACGCCCGAACGGCCGGGATGATAAAATCGGGGCGCATCGGCGGTTACGGCCAGAGCTTCAGGCGACATGCCAACGGCCTCGAGCGCCGCAAAGAGGTCAGTCTGGGCGTCGGCCATATCAACACCGCGCGCGGGCTCGATCCAACTCCTCGGGGTCGAGCCGGCCCGTAACCCGGCCGCGATCTGAAGCTGCCCGGCGGTGGTGTCGTCCGCAAACCCGGGCCCAATCTCAAACAACCCGACATTCGAAAAGCCGCGCGCCGCATTACGCTGGGCCGCGAGCACGAGGCTTGCCAGCGGCGTTGGCCGGAGCTGGTCGAGGTCCGACGCGATAGGGTTCAGCAGATGCAGCCGTTCGGGAACCGTGCCGAACTGGGCTGCGTGCCCCTGAGCGAGGAAGCTGAACGAAACACCTTCGGCAAGGCCGCGGGCTGCGAGGGCGCGGCGGGTCCGGGCGATCCGGATTTGGGCTGCACTCAGCGCGGATTGCGGCACTGGCGTTGCGCGCGGCATCGACACCGGGGCGATCCTGTCCAGCCCGTGCAGCCGCAGCACCTCTTCAATCAGATCACATTCGGCCTCGACGGCGGCGCAGCTTTCGGCGGCCGCCCGCTCCTGAGCCGGGTCAAGTCCCGAAGCCTGATCCAAGACGATTGGGGCCGCGATATCGTTCCGCCATGAGGGGACGGCCACTGTCACCGAAGCGGCGCCGCAATGTTCGGTTAAGAAACCAAGCTTCCCGAGCAGCCGATTAGCCTCCTCCGGCATCACCTCTGCGCCGCCCAGCTCAGCCAACCGGCCGAACCGCATACGGGCCGTCCGGCGCCATGCGGGGGCTGAACCGGCCGATACCGCCGGTCCAGCTTCACCCCCGCAAAG
>JAFAHH010000929.1 GCA_019237355.1 Acetobacteraceae bacterium
GGGTTAAGCCCATCCACCTGCTTGACCGTGTCCTGGATGAAACGCGCGGTGAGCAAATAGCTTTGCTTGATGAAGTCGAAAATCTCGTTTTCCCGCCAGGCCAGATCCTTGAAGCGGCGATCATCCGGCGCGTCGATGACCGGGGTGGTTTCGATGCCGAGCATACGCCGGGCGGTGTTCTGCCACAGCGTCATGTAATCCTGCCACAAGCCGAGCTGCGCCTGTACGAGCCGGCCCGGATTGGCCATCATGCGCGCGGTCATTTCCATAAAGGCGCTGCCGATGTTGAGCGGATCAGGCCTCCTCCGTTCCTGGGCCTGGCGCCGTAACCAGTCGGAGACAATTCGCTGGGACCGCTCGGCGATATCCGCCATCGACCGGCCGATCAGCCCCGGGTCCGGCAGCTTGAAGGCGAGGACATCGGTCTTTTCTACATCGGCCATTCAAGGGTCCTTTCGGGCGGCTCGACCAGCAGGTAAACCAAACTCACTAATGAGTAGGTAAGGGCGGCGTGGTATGGCAAGGTCGGTTCGGACGCAAGATCATGCGCTTCGCGGCTGGTGTGCCGCCGTGGCCTGGGCGCTTCCCGTGGTGTCTCTGGGTGGTTGCGCTGAACTGCCGCAATCCCTGAACCCGGTTTCAAGGTGGCACAACCTTAAAGGCGGCGCTATCGCGGAGCAGCGGCCCCCGCCGCCCGGCGCCAACCAGCCGTATCCGAACCTAGCGACCGTGCCTCCAAAGCCGACGATGATTGCTCCGGCAGAGCGCAACCAGATCGCGGCAGCGCTGGTAGCTGCCCGAACAACGGCGCAGCAGGAGGCCGAAGCGATGCCGTTGCGTGATTCGTCACAGCAGGCAAGCGCATCCCCACAACCCCCGCCTCCTCCGCACGAACGTCCACCCGATTCCGGCGCCCCCTCCGCTTCGCTTGAAGCGGCAACGGCCTCTGCTCAACCGGCGCCGCCCGCCGCCGGGTCAGCACCGCCATCCTCCGCCACCTCGCAGGTGCCGCTCGCCCCTCCCGGAGCAGCATTGGCTCCGGCGCCAGCGAGTACGGCAGCCCCGCCACCGCTACCCTCGGCGCCTCCCCCGACGCCGGAGCTACCCGGACTCAGCCCAGCTTCCGCTCCCCAAGCCGCTGTGGCCAACGCTTCCCGCGCCTCTGCCCCGGCAAAACCGAGCCAATCCGCTCCGTCTCCGGCAAGCCCCGCGGTGCAGCCTCTCGGCGTGGGGTTCCCGCCGGGTTCAGCTTCGTTGCCGATTGCGGCTTCAGTCCCGCTCAAAGCCTTTGCTGCCGCGAGGCAAAACCACCCAATTGAGGTAATTGGCTATGGCGGAGCAGTGAACAGCCAACCGCAGGCACAGTCGGACGCGGTGGCCCTGGGGCTGGCCCGAGCTCAAGCGATTGCCGCGGCCCTGGTGTCGGCGGGGGTACCGGCCTCGGCGTTGCGTCTCGATGCACAAGCAGTAGGTCGCGGAGGAGCGGCGCGTCTGGTAGAATAAACTCCCGTTTGAAGCGCGACTCGGACATGTCAGACGAATTTCATCGTATCCGCCGCCTGCCACCCTATGTTTTCGCTGAGGTCAACCAGGCGAAGGCTCGAGCGCGCGCGGCCGGGGAAGATATCATTGACCTCGGGATGGGGAATCCTGATAGCCCGACGCCGCCGCATATCGTCGCCAAGCTCGTGGAGGCGGTGCAGGATCCTCGCACGCATCGCTATTCCGTTAGCCGCGGCATACCAGGGCTGCGGCGGGCGCTGGCCGGTTATTACCGGCGGCGGTTCGATGTTGCGCTCGATCCCGAGACCGAGGTGATCACCACATTGGGGTCCAAGGAGGGATTGGCCAACCTCGCCGCGGCAATCACCAGTCCGGGAGATACCATTCTCGTCCCGAACCCGTCCTATCCGATTCATCAATTCGGCTTCATTATCGCCGGGGCCGCGGTGCGCAGCATCCCAGCGACTCCGGATGAAGCGATGCTGAAGGCTCTCGACCGGGCCATGCGCCATTCGGTACCGAAGCCGACCGCGCTGATTGTGAATTTCCCATCCAACCCGACCGCCTATGTCGCCCACCTCGATTTCTACCGCGAGATCGTTGAGTTTGCGCGGCGCCATGAATTG
>JAFAHH010000944.1 GCA_019237355.1 Acetobacteraceae bacterium
TCCAATTCGGTGCAAAGCGTGCTTTCCTTTGGCGCGTCGTCGATCCTTGGCCGCGGCGTTCTGGTGGATTTCCAGGCTGGCATAGGGCTGACGCGGGATGCTCCGAAGTACAACGTGCTGCTATCGTTCCCGATCCGTTTTGGTATCCCGACGCTCTAGAAGCATCATCCTGATTCTGAGTTGATAACTTCACGCTGGCTTCATGAGGTTTTTGCGGCAAAACGCGATGCAACAGTGACACGGCCTGCGTCCGGTTCGAGACCTTAAGTTTTTGCATGATGTTCCGAACGTGCACTTTGACCGTGCTTTCTTGCATATTCAGCTCGAGGGCGATTGCCTTGTTAGACTTGCCCTCACATAGGAGATGAACGACTGCAAGCTCGCGGGTTGTAAGGCCACCTACGCCGGCATGCTGCCCGCCGCCTGCTCCGATAGCGGTAGTGCCTTCATCTGGCCAGGCCGTCGCAACCCGAACCGTATGCGCAGGAACAAAAGTGCCGCCCGCAGCGACAAGCCGGAGCGCTGCGAAAGCCACTTCGGGCTTGGTGGCGGTAGGGATGTAGCCGCGTACCCCGCATGCTAACGCCGCCGCGATATCGGCGCTCGCATCCCGCTCGGAAATGAGAATCAAAGCGGCGTCCGGCAACTGCGCCTTCAGATGCTGCAGGCATTCCTGAACCCAGGAACCCTCCGATCGTGAACTCGTTGCATTGATCACGACGAGCTGCGGCCCTTTAACCAAATTCTCATACTGTTGCGGTACCTCTTCATAGCTGAAAGCGCCGCGCACCGTGAAATCGGGCAAGGCAGCCTGAAGCATGGCGAGAAGAGAGTGCTGGGTTAGCGGTTTCGGATCAATCACTACGATTGTCGGCGCGGAATGGCCTACGCTAGCATGTGATCGCCGCTCCGGGCCCGAGGTTCTTTCGTGAGAGGGAGTTACGAACGGTCTCTGTGCTGCAAAAGAACCCTCTGGCGAATTGGATTCCGCCCCCGGTTTCACCGCGTTATCTCCATTTAGAAGGGCCTAGTTCTTCTAGATCTAACGAGTCTAGCACCAAAATCCGCAGCCATACTCGGTGTTTTTTTTCAGAAAACCCGCGCGTGGAAAGCGCAACGAACTCAATTTTAGGTCGCAAGTTTTTATGCCAGACAGAATTTGCTCATTGCAGATACCGTATGGTGCGGCGTACGACAAGGCGCACCCTTGGTCTGTTGAACGTGCCAGCGTAGGTGCATCCAAATCGAGGAGCCTGGCGTCGTCACAGATTATTCTGCTTGCGATCCTTACTCTTACTGGTTGCGCGTCCAAGACCCCGCTCGATAACTCCATCCCAAAGCTGCTGAGCCGCGCTGAGATGGACCAGATCACCATGGGATCAGTCAAAGCAATGAGCGATGCGAAGGCCGATGCGAGTGCACACGCCGCGCAATCTTTGGCCTCGACCAGCAACATACTTTCCACTCCCGGCCAGCCATCCTTGGTGAATTTCGCCAAATCGGAAAACGTTGCATCTGCAACCGGAGATGCTTCGGCACAGATTTCTGTTACCAGCTCAGTTGCCGTTGACGGTGGGAATGGCGGGGTAAGCGTCGATGCCAGCGTGCATGGGACCGGAGCCGGCAAGGTCCCCCAGGCCCAGGGTACGATCACCCTTTACGGTGCCAGCACTCATCAGGCCGATATCGTTTTCGGCTCCGTCACGGGCGCAGCCTGCTGCGGTGCCGGAGCAGCGCTCGACGTCAAAGCCCAGGGGACGGCTGGGGGGCCTTACACAAACGAGCAACGCGCCACCGAATTCGGAGGCGCGGTTGGTCAGAGCGAGACGCTGGACCTAGCCATTGTTTCATCGAGAGTGCCGCTCTTGGATCCTGGGCGGGCAGTGACCGCACTCACCACAAGGGTACTCCAGCTCTATTAGGGCGCGATGGCTTGAGGCGGAATCGTCGGAAAGCCTGAATCGCGCCCGAACCAAACGGCAAGAGCGCGATGACCTCACCTTGAGTCATCCGCTCTAAGAGCGCGATGGCTTGAGGCGGACTCGGGTTCCCAATTCGCGAGCGCCGGGTCCCATTTTGCGGCCAAAGCCGTCATGTAACTTACGGCTAAGTCCGGCTGACCCGCCTGGGTCAGCCACAGCGCTGTCCCCTACGCCGCCTCGGCCAAAGCACCGTTGATCGTCAGCCCATTCGGCCCAGCGGAGATGTGGACCGTCTCGCCCTCCTTAATCGTGCCCTCGAGAATCATGCTGGCAAGCGGATTCTGTAGGCTCCGCTGGATGATCCGCTTCAGCGGCCGGGCGCCATAGACCGAATCGTACCCCTCACGGGCCAGCCAATCCACCGCGCTCCGGTCAAGATCCAGGCTGATCTTCCGGTCAGCAAGCAGCTTGCGCAGATGCTCGATCTGGATCTGCACAATCGCGGCCATATCCGCACGCTGCAGACGGCGGAACAGGATGATCTCGTCCAGACGGTTCAGGAACTCAGGCCGGAACCGTGCGCGCACGATCGCCATAACCTGACCCTGAACCATGGAGGCTGGCTCACCTTCAGGCTGCGCCGCCAGGATCTCGCTGCCCAGGTTGCTGGTCAGGACGATAATCGTGTTGCGGAAGTCGACCGTGTGGCCTTGCCCATCCGTAAGCCGTCCGTCATCCAGAACCTGCAGGAGGATATTGAACACATCCTCATGCGCCTTCTCGACCTCATCGAACAGGATCACCTGATATGGCCGGCGCCGGACCGCCTCCGTCAGCACGCCGCCCTCCTCATACCCGACATAACCCGGCGGCGCGCCGATCAGCCTAGCTACGGCGTGCTTCTCCATGAATTCGCTCATGTCGATGCGCACCATCGCCCGCTCGTCGTCGAACAGGAATTCGGCCAATGCCTTGCAGGTCTCGGTCTTGCCCACGCCGGTTGGCCCGAGGAAGAGGAAGCTGCCGATTGGCCGGTTCGGATCCTGCAACCCGGCCCTGGCCCGGCGAACCGCATTGGCAACAGCCCGTAGTGCTTCGTCCTGGCCCACCACGCGGCGATGCAGCTCGCTTTCCATCCGCAGCAGCTTGGCGCGCTCGCCCTCCAGCATCTTATCGACCGGTATTCCGGTCCAGCGCGACACCACTTGGGCGATTTGCTCCTCCGTGACGGCCTCATTCACCAACTGGCCATCGCCCTGCTGCGCAAGCTTGCGCTCAATCTCCGGGATCTCGCCATACAGAAGCTGCGATGCACGTGCGAGATCGCCCCGGCGTTGCGCCACTTCGGCTTCACTCCGCGCCTGGTCCAGCCGCTCCTTGAGTTTCTTCGTCTCTGCGACTTTATCCTTTTCGGCCTTCCAAGCCGCCGCCATGGCATTGGATTTTTCCTCGACCTCCGCCAGCTCGCGCTCGAGCTTCTCAAGCCGGTCACGGGAGGCCGGGTCGTCTTCCTTGCGCAGCGCCTCACGCTCGATCTTGAGCTGGATCAAGCGGCGGTCGAGCTCATCGAGCTCCTCCGGCTTGCTGTCCACCTGCATGCGCAAGCGGCTGGCAGCTTCATCCACCAGGTCGATTGCCTTATCCGGCAAGAACCGGTCGGTTATGTAGCGGTTTGACAGCGTCGCCGCTGCGACCAGCGCCGCATCGGCAATGCGAACGCCGTGATGCGTTTCGTATTTTTCCTTCAAGCCCCGCAGAATGCTGATCGTCTCGGCAACGCTTGGCTCACCCACAAAGATGGGCTGGAAGCGCCGGGCCAGC
>JAFAHH010001063.1 GCA_019237355.1 Acetobacteraceae bacterium
CACATAGCGAGGTGGGCATTATGTTGCTGGATCGGGGGGTCCGAGCAACAAGACGTTATCGCCGCGGTCCATATAGCGGCCACCCGCCAGCTCGCGCATCAGCTTGACAGCGATGGCGGGCTGGAACTTAAAATCGAAGCTTTCCAGCGTCTTCTGAAATGGGAAGCGTGCCATGACGATGCGCAGCTGGTGATGCTTGGCAGTTTTCGCGCCGACCTCCAGCGCCAGCAGTTCGTCGAGAAAGTCCGCATATGACAACTCCCGTTTAGCCGCCTGTTCCAGGCGCGCGGTCAGTTCCTGTTCGACCTGGTAGAGCCTCAGGCGATGACACTGCTCGTGCAGCCGTTCGAGTTGTGGGGTGCTCATTGCGCATCACCTCCTTGGTTCTGGCTGGCAGCCTCGTATAGCGCAAGATCACGCACCATCACTTCACCGAGTTGGCCGAAGTTGGGATCGAAGCGCGGCGCCGGCGGGAGTGCGGCTGCACGGCTGACCCGCAACCGTCCGGTGTAGTGCGCAGGTTCCATCACCAGGCTGTGGCGGGCGGCTTTCTGATGGCGCGCGATGAGCTTTGCCTGATGGCAGAACTCATAATACTCGGCGCTCTCCTGCACGCTGACGACCATACCTACGTACTCGGCCGGCACCGAGTAACGCGCCGCGCCGACTGCCACCAGGGCGTCATTGGCTACCCGGCGTATGCGCACCCGTTCGTAGCGATATGGTGGCCGACTGCCCCAGGGGGTGAGTTGCTCGCGGGCAAAACGATCCAGCGGTCGTTCATGAGTGGTGCCATGGAGGCGCACATCGGCTATCTCGCCACTCCAGCGCTCGAGCCAGCCGTTGAGTTCCTCCCACGAAGTGAAGCGCCGGCCGGCCAGTGCATTGCGCTTGACATACTTGACCCCGCTCTCGACCTGGCCCTTGGTACGGGCACGATATGGTTGGCAGGCATGGGGTGTGAAACCGTAATAGCGCGCGAAGTCCTCAAACAACGGATGCCACACGACCCGGTTCTCACTGCCGCCCAGCACCAGCGTGCGCGGGTTATCGTACAGGCAGCTAAGCGTAACCCCGCCAAAGTGGCGAAAGGCACGCTCGTGGCCGTCGAGCAAGCTCGCCAGCTTTTCGTTGCGATAGGCGTACGTAAACAACCGCCGTGAATAGCCCAGCGTCAGCACGAACAGCTGGACGGTCTCTAACCGCTCGCCAATCCACACCCGCAGCTGGCCGTAGTCGACCTGCGCCTGTTCGCCCGGCCCGGTCTCGAACCGCATCGTCGCCAACTTCGCCCATTTGCGCTGCGCCCGATAGGGTTTGAGATAGCGCTGCACCTGTTGATAACTGCCGGTAAAGCCCAAGCCCGCCAGCTCGCGGTGCAGCACCACACCGTTCCATCCCACCTCCGGCCCGCGCCGCGCGATAAATTCGGCGAACTGCTCAACTGGGCGCCGCCGAGACTGCCGCCGGCGCGGCTGCCAACCGCCCAGCCTGAGCCAGCGCCGCACCGTCTTGCGATCCACTCCCAGTTCGCGCGCAATCCGCTTGACCCCTTCGCCACGCTCTTTGCGCGCGACCAGCTCCCGCACTAAATCCCCCTTTAACATCCCTTCCTCCACCGAGCTTGATTCCCTCGGCAGAGAAACTACTCCAGCCATTCGCCCTTCCATCGCTCCCTTTCTCCTCCGTACTCCAGAGGGGGGAGTTTCAAGTGATAATTAAGGGGGGAGTTTCACATGATTGCTGACACTTGCAATATACGATGCTCGACTTCTCCGGGTGCATCGTCAGTCCACATTCCCCCAGGCGCCATGCGATAGACCGCATTACCGCCTCGGCCTGCGCCTGCGTGCGGCAGTGAACCACCGCATCATCGGCATAGCGTGCGAAGGGACATTGTGGATAGGTCCGCTTCATCCAGCGGTCGAACGCATAATGCATGAACAGATTCATCAAAATCGGACTGACCACCCCGCCTTGCGGCGTACCTTGGATTCGGGGCTGAGTGACCCCATCCGCCGTTTCGAACGGCGCAATAAGCCACCGCTCGATATACAGCAGAAGCCAGCCCTCCTTGATGTGGCTTCGCACCGCCTTCATC
>JAFAHH010001073.1 GCA_019237355.1 Acetobacteraceae bacterium
CCGAAGGTGTCAGCTACCGCTGACCACTCCTCTACTGAAGGTTGCTCACCCCCAGGGTGAGCCGGCAAGACCGTAAGATCCGCTTTCATTCCGGCGCTTTCCGCCGATTCGGCCGGGCTGTGCAAGCTCTCAACTGCGGGATCTAGGGTGAACCGCCTTGCAGCCGTGCTGTGTGCCTACCGCCAAACTAGAGCGGTTTCCACTCACGTGGAACCGCTCTAGCTTTGTTTGCGAGCAGATTCACGCGATGTGGATCGCCTTCGGCGATTCCACCTGATCGCGATCTGCTCTAGCAGGCTGCGGAAAAACGCTGAAGTCGGTCCGTTCGTAAAGCAACGAAAGGAGGCCAGGGGCTTTGCCCCTGGACCCCAGCAAAGGCCGAGCCTTTGCAATCCAGTCACTTAGTGGATGGGGTCTGGGGCCTTTCGGCCCTAGCGGGTCCAGGGCAGAGCCCTGGCCTTCCTTTTTCAGCAAACTGCTAGACCGGTTTCAGGCTGACTGTGCAGCCCGAAACCGGTCTAAAAGGACCCAGGCTGGCTTCCCTGCCTGCGCACCCTCTATTCCATCTGACCTCTCAAAGTTGAGAGTGGTCAGGCGTTTGAGGCTTTGCCGCCCGGCACGTAGTTCATCTCACCGGAATCATCAGGTGCTCATACGGCGTACCCGCCCACATCACATACGGCTTGGTCGGATCGGGATCCGCCGCCCGAGGATAACCTACCATCGTCTTCACAGCAGGACCCACGACCATCACGTGCGAGCCGGTCTCGATCCAGTGGTTCCCCTCCTTCTTGTCGGTGGCGTAGGGGTCCGTATTACTCGCCCCGGTGTCACCGGCCAGCATATAGACGAATCCCGTCTTGTCCGGTGGCGGTGCATGGGTCTGCCAGGCGTTTGCCCATTCCATCGCATTCGGGTCCAAACACATCGGATCCCCCTTTGCCACCATACAAGTAAATTGGTTGCTTCCCTTTTGCAGCGTCTGCATGCCGCCGTTCTCCATGCGGACAATGGTCGCGTTCTGCACGACTTGGGGCGGCGCGGCAGCCATGACCCGCTTCATATACTCATCTTGCGTTTGAGCATGCGCCATCCCGGCCATCGCAGCCATGGACCATGCTGCGGCGCAAAGGCGATAGATCATTATCATCCTCCCTCTTCTGGCGACGCGCACGCAATAGCGTCGCCACGAGAATAATATCAGAAAAGAGGCAAGCGTTGACTGCCGATTTCGGGCCTATGATCTCTGGCACAAGAATCGGCTCGAGAGCGCCATTCAGCCTTCCCCAGGGTTGCCGCCCAAGCCATCGCGCCCCTAGGGAGGCTGAGCCGGTTCGCCCAGGCTGCGCCAATACTGCAGTCGTGCCATCATCCGCCGCGCGTGACCGCCCGGCCAGAATACGCGGCCGCAGGCCGGGCAGGTGCGGAACGGCCCCGGAAGGGCGCGCGATCGCGGCGGGATTTGATCCAACTCGTCCGAAGCCGCGGCCCGTAAGGGAGTATTGTCCACCATGCAGCGGGTGAAGGGAGCATAGGTCCAGTCCAGGCCCAACCGGGCGGCCAAGGTGCGCGCATGTCCGGTCAAATCATCGCCGGTCAGCAATACGGTCCTGATCTCCCGCCCAGCATGGGTGACCAGGGTGCGATCTCGCGAGACCAGAACGCGGTGTTCCTCCCCGCATAGGCCAAGCACCCGGGCATCCGAAGCGCCCGGGGGCACCAGCGCCGTATCGTAGCCAGCCGCACGCAGCCATCGGGCAAGACCTGCGAGCATTGCATCACAAAGAAGCCGCATTAGGGCACCCGGGACCGCTGGCCGATGGTGTGCCAGCCGGCGGCCATCTGGCCATTGCAGCGGTTGCGTTCCATAACCAGTTGTGTTGCTGAATGGCCGGAGTTGGCAAGACGACCCTAGGGATCGAGGCAGACCCGTCCTTCGCTCTCGGTTCGTTCGGCCCGTTGGGCCGAGGCCGGGTCGCATCACGCGAGGGCCCTTGGCGAGCCTGTCCATGGACCCCCAAATGCAAAACAGAAAGTTGCGCCAGTGGGAGAGTGCGGGTTAAGGGAATCAGCGCCAATCCCGCTCGCATGGACGCGGGAAGCATCCATGCGGAAGCCCGGGTAGCCTTTTGATGCTCGGCGGCGGGCAGTGAGGGTTGACGATGCAGCATAGCGGCGCCCGTAGACTCGCGGCGATCCTGTCGGGTGATATAGCAGGATACAGTCGGCTGATGGGCGCTGACGAAAAGGGCACGCATATACGTGTCCGCCATCTCATGCACGAACTCATCGAGCCGACAATCGCCGAGCATC
>JAFAHH010000221.1 GCA_019237355.1 Acetobacteraceae bacterium
GCGATGCCGTCGGCAGGTCACGACAAGGCTTCCCTGCTCGGTATACAAAGGCCCAGGATAAAATCCTCGGAGCCGGCGAGGACGCTGCCTACACCCCGGCCAGGCTGTTTCCACACAGTCTGCTTGAATTCTGAAACAGATACGCCTTGCCGTAATCGGGCTAATGGCGGATTGCGCGTCAGCTCGAAGAAAGGCGCCTTTCGATACGATCGAGCCGGGCATCCATGTGGTCGAGTTTGCGCGTGAGATCATCAACGGCGTTTCTTGGCCTAACCATGTTTGAGAGTGAGGCAACCAGCAAACCTAGTAAGATGTATCCCGACAAGGCTTCAACAGAAGCCGCCAGACGTGCCAACTCCGAGACTGGGTGATAGTCTCCATACCCAACCGTGGTAAATGTTATGGCCGAGAAGTATACGCAAGTTAGCAACTCGTAGGTCGGACTCCCATCATTATTGTTATATACAATGCCAGTCCGTCTATAGATGTTTCCATACAGGAATATAATGGAAAGCAGGCTCAAAACAGTAAAGCCGATAATGGCCCAAACCGGGCGGGCCCTAGTAAACCGCTGCTGATTAAAAGAGGATAGGAACATAATCAACTTGATATAGATCCAAGCTATGGTTCCTAAACAGATAAGCAGCGCTAAAATTCCAAATGTCCTCCACCATACTATCAAAACAAACAACAACTGCCAGGCAGAAAGTTTTAGGCCTCCTTCGATGGCTTTGCGTCGAAGCTTTCCCTGATCTAGGTCTTCGCTCAAGGTCGATTAGCGAACCTTTCCTTAACGAAATGCCTGACTCTCCTTGCAAAATCCAGGCCTCTCTCGCCTGCCGTTATATGCCGGTTCGCCTCGTCAAGCTTCTTGCGTGCCGTTTCAAGCGCTTTTTCTGGATCGATAAATATGTCCGTAGAGCCCACGTTCTTTAAATCGTCGTCTCGTCGAGAGGGTTCAGTGGGAAGTCCCGCCATTTTTGATTGCTCCTTTGCAGATCAATCAAATGCAGTGGCAATTAAATTCACACAAAAAAATTAGCGCTGGATTCGCGGATAAAGCGCAGTTGCTTGTAAAGCGTTCGAAACGGGCAGATAATTAACTTCTAAAGCCCGGGGCCTTTTGCTGAATGGTGCTTGGGAGGATAGCCAACTAACTGTCCTATCTCCTTAATAATCTCTTCGTGTTCGCTATTAATTTCAGCTAAACGATCGTTCGCCTGCCCAAGTTTTTCTAAAATCTCCCGCAGCTCACGTATCGTTTGCTGATTCCGGTCGTCCTGACGTGCGAGCATTGCCGCTTGCGCGACTGTTGCTGCTTGCGATGGGGTTTTATCATCCTGGGCCATTTAACGACCGACCTCCCTTCGACTTCCGCGCTTGCCAGATGAAGGAATGCGGAGAATGACCCCCGTCTACCCGGTCCGGCAAGGTAACAGATGACGTGCCGCTGAACAAGCAGAATTGTTCCGCGTCGCCGCGACTACCTTTCGGCGAACGGAGGTCGTCGGGGTCAAACCCCGGCACAGCGACACGTGCTAGCGACGCCACGGTTTTGGGGGGGCAAAGGCACACGTATATGATCCGCTATAATCTGCCGGTCCGAGAACCGGGTTCTTGACCACCTCATTGACCGCCTCCTCGCAACCACGGCACTTACGATTCAGAGGATTGAGAGCACAATCCGGCGGGTCACGATACTGCGAAAAGGTTGGTGGCGCTTCAAAGGCTTTTTACTAAAAGTAGAACCGCCGCCACGGTGAAATGCATCACAGAAAATCCAGGAAAACCGCCACTTTTTCGAGGTCGGATTCCTTGGGGTTTTTGGTCACGGGGTCTTAGCGTAGGATTTGGAACAGATTCTGCGATGACCCCATGAAGCCGGGCTTTGCTGCCGGTGCGGCTGCCTGCGGCGTCGCGCGATACGGCACAAGCTCGGCACGGGCAATCGTCGGCGCGACAAGGTGGCCGTTGCGGCAGGACAGCGCCCCGGTCTTGTCGAGTTGGTGCCGCACGATCTCGCCGCACTCGCAGCACATGGCTTTGTAGTCCGGCGGAATGACCATGCCTTTGCGGCTGCGGTGCATCGAGCGGATCAGCAAAGCCCCGTCTACAAGATCGACCGGCGCGCTCGCCGCGTAATGCTCGGCTTCGGCGGTGAAGCTGCGCGGCGTCACATAGATGCCCCGCGCCGCGCCGGTCGCGGCAACCGCTTCATGCAGCCGCCGCAAGGCCGGGGTCTTGATCGGGTCGGGATCGGTCGGCGGCGCGCATGCGATAATGTATTTTCTCCCGTCCTTCACCGTCACGATGTTGTTGCCGGCGCTCACCAGCGTGTGGCCGAGGCGCTCGAGCATCGCCGCGATTTCCTCCCGGAACATATCCGGCGTCATGGATCGGAATGCTTCAATGCGCGGCGTCACGGCGGCAGACAGGCAGGCTAATTCCTGCTGCCGTAACGCGGCGGCGGCGGCGGCAAAGTTGTGCATGTGAAAATGTCTGCCTGCACCGAATCGCGCGTGTCAAAAATATTCGCCCGCCTTCCGGCTATTTTCGTTTCCACGCTTATCCGGGCCGTGGTTCGGGCCGGGACGGTCGGGATGGTGGCCGGTGCGCGGTCTGCCGTGCCGCCGCGTTCGCGTCCCTGCGTGCCGCCTTGGCCCGTTTGGCTTTCTCCTTCGCCGCCGCCAAAGCGGATCGCCGGGCGCTCTTGATCGCCCGCCGCTCGCCTTGGCTGCGCGCGCCCGCCATGCGGTTGGCAAATTCCCGCATGATCGCCGCGCATTCGTCGCCATAGGCGCGGTCGATATCATCCGTGGGCAATGGCGGCGGGGCTTCCGCGCCCGCCGCTGCGTTCTCGACAATGACCGGCGGCGCGGATCGGCAGACGATCCTTGCGGCAGGCTGAAAACGAGCCGGTGCGCGTGACGTGGCGATAGACGGCAGGCGGCGCGGCGTGAGGACTGCAAGGCTGCTGGTATCGCGGCGCTGCCGGTTACTATGCCTTACGCGGGCAGCACGGCGGGGGCGGTTAACACGAACCCGGTTCTTCAGCCGCTGCCGCCGCGCCTGCATCCTGAGCAATTTCATCATCGCAAGCAGGCGGGCAAACTCGGGGGGAAGCTGGCCCCGTCCCGCGCCCGCCCTCGTCCGGTTCCTGCTCGGCCCGGCGGAGTCCCTGTCCGCCGGGCTAGTATCGGTCTCGCTCGTAACCTCGGCTGTCGTCGCGCTCTTTCGGGCGCTGCGATTCCGGCGACATTCCCGCCTCGCGCTCCGCCGCCCGCCGCCGTGCTTCCTCAATGATCCAGTGCTGCGCCGCCTCGCGTTCGGCCTGCGCCTGCTCATGGGCGCGGGCTTCCTGCCTTTCCTCTGCCGCCTGCGCCCGGCGTTCGGCCTGATCCGGCGTGAGCTTCGGCTCGCCCAAGCCGAAGAAGCTGAAGATCCCGCCAAGGACGGTTTCAGCCACCTTGGCCAGACTGTTGGTTATGCCGGTGGCCGCTTTTGATCCGGTATCGACCGCTTCGCCAAGTTCCCGATCGGACTGGCGAAATTCGCGGATCGTTTGCCCGCGCTGCCATGCGCTCTCGCGATCGGCGGCAAAATCCTGCCGCGTTTCGGCGATGTCCGCCCGGTGCTGCTTCCACAGCGCCGCGATCTGTTCGCCTTCGATCTCCAAGCGCGCCCGCGTCTCCACCACGCCGGGCATGTCGCCGGTAAGGTCGAGATATTTTTTCGCGTCGCTGAATTTGTCGGGGTTGATTTTGTAAACGTCGCCGTTGCGGGTGACCCCT
>JAFAHH010000280.1 GCA_019237355.1 Acetobacteraceae bacterium
ACGGCGAGGCCAAGCAACATACCCAGCACAAGCACCGTTTTGCGCACCGGCGTCTCGTCATAGCCGCGGGCGATCAGGTGATCGATCAGCCAGCCGCCGACGAGGAGATCCGCGATCGTGGCGAAAATCCACGGGATTGCCGTGAAGCCGGCGGATTTCAGGATGCTCATGTGCATGGATTGCACGAGGAAGTTCGGCAGCCAGGTCAGGAACAGGTAGAACGAGTAGCCGTAGGCCGCAAAGCCGATCGTCAGCCCCCATACCTTACGATTGCGGAGGAGATAGCCGAGCATCGCCACCTCACCGCTCTGCGCCGGGCCTTCTCGTGTGGCGCCGCCGGCGCGGATGTAGTCGCGCTCGGCCGGGCTCAGTCGCGGATGCCTGCTCGGGTCACGGTAGACGATCAGGAAGGCGAGGAAATAGAGGAAGCTCAGCAATCCGGTAATGATGAAACCCCACCGCCAGCCGAATTGCACCACCGCCAGCGCGACCAGCGGCACGCCGATGACGTTGGCGAACTTTGCGGCGGCATCGAAGATCGAGGTCGCCATCGCCCGCTCGCCGCGCGGAAACCAGTAGCCGGTAGCCTTGGCGCTCGCCGGGAATGCAGGCCCCTCGGCCACCCCCAGCACTAAGCGTGCCGCTAGGATACCGATGAACCCGCTGGCGAACGCGGTCGCGCCCGAGGCCAGGGACCAGAGAAAGGCGCTGATCCGGTAAACTGTCGTGACGCCGAAGCGATCGAGGATCATGCCGGTCGGGATCTGCAGCAGCGCGTAGGACCAAAAGAACCCGCTGAAGAGCCAGCCGAGCTCACCATCGGTCAGACCGAATTCCTGCTGCAGCTGTGGTGCGCCAACGGAGAGGTTAATCCGGTCGAAATAATTGATCAGCACCCCGGCCCCTAGCAGCACGCCAATCCCCCAGCGCACCCTCGGGACCCCGATGGCCGGGTGAGTCGCGGTCATCGGGCATTTCGCGGGCTAGTCTTGGCGGGTCGTTGGGACCCGTCAGTTTGATGCTGCCGGTCTTCGAGTTGGCGGACAATCTCATGTGCTATCTCGGCTGGTTTGCCGCCGATATCGACGATGATCGGGTGCTCGTCCGGCGTAGGCTCTTCCAATGTCGCGAACTGGCTGTCGAGCAAGGCGACCGGCATGAAGTGCTCGTGCCTTGCGATCATACGCCGGCGGATACGTTCCGGGGATCCTCGAAGATAAACCAGCACCACCTCGCGGTCGCCGATGATGATATCTCGATAGGACCGTTTCAGGGCCGAGCAGGTCAGCACGCCGCATTCGCCCCGCGCGCTCCAGCCGTCGATTTCTTCGGCGATCTTGCGGAGCCATGGCATCCGGTCCGCGTCAGTCAATGGAGTCCCACCGTGCATCTTTTCCACGTTCTCGCGCGGGTGCAGGTCGTCGCCTTCTTGAAACTGGCACCCCAATGCCCCCGCGAGCAGGGCTGCGACCGTGCTCTTGCCCGATCCCGAGACACCCATCACCACGACGATCACCGGCCTGGTGATGGTGTGTGCAAGTGCGGGGGACCACACGAGCTGTGGTTGCTTATCGGTTCCCGTCATGGCACGATCCGGTTCAGAAGACGGCGCGAGTCCGGCGAGCCACGCTATGGCGGGAGGCCCGACATTGCAAGGAAGCCGCACGGAGGGGCGCGACCCGCCCCTCAGCCGCGAGAGGCAGGCCAAATCAAGAACCCGGCACTACGCGCAATACCCGGGCCGGATCATCCTATGTCTCTCTGTTCTCGCAGTTCTGTATGCAGTGCAGCCAGGTCGGGCCCAAACCGCGCAACCCACTCCGGCTGCGGCCCCAAATGCGTCCACATTGGAGACGACCAACGTACCCGCGCAACCCGCTCCTGCCGCCACTACCGCGCCGCCGTCCCAAGTACCTATAATAACGCCTTTAACGAACCCCGCCATAATATCGCCGCCTCAAGCCCAACTCGACTACAACCTGCAGATCCCGTTGTTTGGCGAGCTGCCGCTCCGTAAGGAGCTTGCGGAGAAGGGGATCGATTTCATTGCACATTATATCAGCCAGACGGCATCCAACACGGCCGGCATCCACGGTACGGGTACCGCCTATGCCCAGCAAGTCGACTTCGGCTTCAGCTTCGATCTCGATAAGCTGGGGGTTTGGCCGGATGCCATCGCGCGCTACGCGATGACGGATCGCGCCGGAACTAACCTTACAGACAGGACCGGCAGCTATTTCCCTTATCAATCGATTTTTGGACAAGGGCAAAATCTCCGGTTTAACGAAATAAGTGTAGAGAAATTGCTTTTCGCGAAGGAGCTCGCCCTGAAGTTCGGCTTTTATCCGATGGGCAATGATTTTGCCGTACTACCTTATCTCTGCAACTTCACTAACGATGCGCTCTGCGGGCATCCAATAACACTGTTTGACAATAGCGCCTGGGCAGATGGCCCGGCCGGCAGATGGACCGCTCGCGTCAAATGGCACA
>JAFAHH010000320.1 GCA_019237355.1 Acetobacteraceae bacterium
CGGACCGGCGGCTCGCTCCAACAGTATCACCGCGCTCCCTTGCTCGATGAAATACATCGCATCGGCCAGATCGCCCTGTCTAATCAATACCTCACCCGCCGGCACTTCGAGCCGTTCGAGAAACGCAGCCAACCGCACCTCTGCAACTGGCCGGTCCAGGGTCGCCGAGATCAGTGCAGCAAAGCTCTGCGTTTCGCCTAACACCGTGATCCCGGTCTCTACCAGCAGCGTATCCTCGGCCGCGCGCAACGCCGCATCCAATGTATCGTATGAGGCCACGCCACCGGGCACCGCGCTTGCGATGCGGTGGCGCCGAAACTGCTCGCGCACGCTGGCCGGAAGATCGGTTAAGATGAGGCTGAAGCCAGCCTCAGCGGCAATCTGTTGCAAGCGGCGGAATATCAAGCAGGCCGAGGAGTCCATACCGACAACGGAGCGAAACTCTATGACCAGAAAGCGCAGCGGCGCCGGGTCATCGAGCATGCGCCGGACGAGGCCGAGCAGCTCGGTTGCGTTGAGAAAAAATAGGAAACCCTGCAAGCGCCAGATTTGGATGCCCGGACCGATCCGGGCGAGCACTTCCTCCGCCTCTTTGGACCGCACGACACTGCTCCGGAACGTTGCCGCCGTTGCCTGAAGGCGGACGATTGGAATCCGGCGATAGTTCCAGACAAAAATCATCAGGGTGAGCGCAAGCCCGGCCGCAACCCCCCAGACATAGCCAAGCCAGACCACTCCCAGAACAACAACCAGTACGATTGCAAATTCATGGGGGGTAAGCCGGCGGCGGTCCAGCCACACGCGGTCCACGAGTCGGTCCATGCCGTTCGCGCATAGGATAGCGCCGGCGACAAAGCGGGGTGTGCTGCTCAGCAGCTCAGTACCGGCCAGCAGCGCAGCCAGGCACGATCCGGCCACTAAAATGCCAATCACGCGGCTATTCCCGCCAATGCGGTCGGCGAGCATGGTCCCGCCTAGTGATTGCGCGGTCACGATCCCTCCGGCCAACCCGCTCACAATCACCGCGGCGCCGCCCACGGTCATCTCGCGATCAAAATCAAGATTACGCCGTAGCCCGATCTCAAAGCCAGGCATGGCCATGATCAGGGTCGAGCCGCTGACAACCACGATGGTCAGCATTGGTAATATGACGGCGGGCAGAGCAGCAAACGGGATTGCGGCGAAGGTGCCGCTATCGGGGAACGTCAGCATCGGGCCGGGCGGAAACGGACCCAGCAGCCACCCGGCCCGCGCGGCTTGGTGAAGGTCGATGCCGGATGCCGCTCGCGCAAAATGGAAGGCGACACCGGCGAATAAGAGGAGAGCGGGAATTACGTACCACCGCTTGAAGGTTCGGTTCAGCCAGACCATCAGCAAGGCTAGGGCGACGCAGCACGCTGCTTCCAAACTTGCTGCGGCGTGTGCCAAGCCAAACCAGGAAGCGGGGTCGCCCCCCGCAGCCAGCGCGATCCCGCCGGCGATGAAGAACCACCCCAGGCCGGCCGTATAGCCGCTCACCACGGGGTAGGGCAGGAAGCGGGCGAGGAACCCGAGGCGGAACGACCCCAGGAGGAGGAAAATCAGCCCGCTCACCATCGTCGCGGCGCCGCAGACGATGACCAGCACCCGGGCCTTCAGAACCGGATCGGGCAGCGTTGCGAGCGGTTCGGCCAAAGCGCTCGCGATCAGTACGTAACCCACGGCGGCGCTGCCTACTGGGGTCGCGACCATCCCAGCATGCGAGCTTGCAAGGGCCGTTACCACCGCACTCACGGCCGCGCCGCCGAGCACCGCTGAGATGCCAACCACCAGCCCCGGCGCCAGCGGGCCGGAGAAAATCAGCCCAGCATAGGCGACAGCATTGATGACCGTGAGCAGCCCCGCAACCAGCCCGGCCGCAAGCGCGAGAAGGATCGACTGGTTGCGCACCCGGCTTAGGTCGAATCGAGCCGGGAGGCGGGCTGCCCAGGACATGCCCCGCGCCCCGTTCCCCTTATTCGGCGGCCGCCGGGCGTTTGGTCGCCCGCGTGGCTGCATCCAGCGCCTGGCTCAGATCCGCGAGGATATCATCGATGTGCTCGAGCCCGATGGAGAGCCGGACATAACCGGGCGATACGCCGGTGGCCATCTGCTCCTCAGCCGCGAGCTGGGAATGGGTCGTGCTGGCCGGGTGGATGGCCAGGCTGCGTGCGTCGCCGATATTAGCGACGTGATAGAACATCTCGAGGGAATCGATGAAGGCGCGGCCTGCCTCGGCGCCCCCGGCCAACTCGAACCCAACGAGCCCGCCCTGGCCGTTAGGCAAGTATTTGGCGCTGCGTTCCGCGCCGATCCCGTCGTGGTGCGCCGGATGGATTACCCGCGCTACCTCGGGCCGGCTTGCGAGGTAATTCGCGACCGCCAAGGTGTTGCGGCTATGTTCGCGCATCCGCAAGGGCAGTGTTTCGATCCCTTGCAGGAGCAGGAATGCGTTGAGCGGGGCAAGTGGCGCTCCCAGGTCGCGGAGCAACACCACCCGCATGCGAAGAATGTAGGCGATAGGGCCGAGCGGCCTGGCCGCCTCCGCCCAGATCGCGCCATGGTAGCCGGGATCCGGGGTATTCAGGAGCGGCTGACGCTCCTTATGCGCCGACCAATCGAAATTCCCACCATCGATGACGACGCCCCCAATGGAATTTCCATGTCCGCCCAGATACTTGGTCGCTGAATACATGACCACCGCTGCGCCATGCTCGAAGGGCCTTACCAGCAACGGCGCGGCGGTGTTGTCCATGATCAGCGGAATGCCGAATTTGCGCCCGATCTCCGCCACCTCTGCAATCGGGAACGGGATCAGCTTCGGATTTGGCAACGTCTCGGCGTAATAGGCGCGGGTGCGGTCGTCGGTCGCGCGCGCGAATGCTTCGGGTTCGGTGGGATCGACAAACCGGGTTTCAATTCCCTGTTTGCTCAGGGTGTTCGCGAAAAGCGCCCAGGTTCCGCCGTAAAGGTCAGTGCTACTGACGATGTTATCGCCCGCGCTCGCGACGTTTAGCACCGAAAGGGCGCTCGCCGCCTGGCCCGAACCGAGCGCCAACGCGGCCGCACCATCTTCGAGGGCTGCCAGGCGCTGCTCCAGCACATCACAGGTCGGATTCATGATCCGGGTGTAGATGTTCCCGAGCTCCTTGAGCGCAAAAAGGTTCGCCGCATGCTCTGTACTGTCGAACTGGTAGGAGGTGGTTTGATAGATTGGTACCGCGACCGCCTTGGTTGCCGGGTCGCGACGCCATCCCGCGTGCAGGGCGAGGGTTTCTGGGTGCTTGGATTCCACTGCGATCGCTCCTGTATCTTGAGCCGACTATAGAGACCGGGCGGGCCCCGGGCCAGCAACCTCATCTAGCAATTGATTTTTCCCCCGAAAGACTTGTAAGCAATCGGCCGAGAGCCGTGATTCCGGCGCCTCTTTGCTGGCCATCGTCATTATTCCTTAGCTTTGAGATGCTCTAATTCGGAGCCGTGTGGATTTTTCCCCTGACCCGATGACCGCCCGATGCGCATTCTAACCGTGTTCGGTACCCGGCCGGAGGCCATCAAAATGGCCCCGATCCTACGCCGCCTGTCCGACACTCCTGGCGTTCAATCCCTAGTCTGCGTCACCGCCCAGCACCGCCAGATGTTGGACCAGGTTTTGGATTTGTTCGGCATTGTGCCGGACCGCGATCTCGACATCATGCGGGACGGCCAAGGGCTGACCTATATCACCACTTCCGTGCTCGAACGGCTGGGCGAAGTCTATCGCGAACTGAAACCCGACCGGGTGCTGGTGCAAGGCGATACGACGACGACGTTCGCCGCCGCGCTTGCGGCTTTTTACGAAAAGATTCCGGCCGGCCATGTAGAGGCTGGCCTACGCACGGGGAACGTTTTTTCCCCCTGGCCCGAGGAGATGAACCGGCGGCTCACAACGGCGATCGCCGACCTGCATTTCCCGCCCACTGAGAAGTCCCGCGCCAACCTTTTGCGCGAAGGCGTCGACCCAGCGCGGATTGTGGTTACGGGAAATACCGTAATCGATGCGCTGCTGGATGCGGTGGCGATGCTCGAAGCCGACCCAGCCCGCGCCGCTGCGCTTGATGCGGCGCTGCCGCCCCTTCAGCCTGCGAAGCGCCTCATCGTCACGACCGGGCACCGGCGCGAGAACTTCGCGGGCGGGCTCGAGCGCGTGGGGCTCGGCCTGAGGCGGCTCGCCGACCGGGGCGATGTCGAGATTATCTATCCGGTGCACCTCAATCCGAATGTTCAGGCGCCGGCCCAGAAGGTGCTGGGCGGGCACCCGGCCATCCACCTGATTCCGCCCCTGGATTATCTGCCGTTTGTGAACCTGATGCGGCGAGCCGATCTGATTATTACGGATTCCGGCGGCATCCAGGAAGAAGCTCCCTCCCTAGGCAAGCCCGTGCTGGTTACGCGGGATACGACCGAGCGCCCGGAAGCGGTCGAGGCCGGCACGGTCGAACTGGTCGGCACCGACACCGAACTTCTGGTCGCGCGTGCCAGCCGCTTGCTCGATGACCGTTCGGCCTACGAGGCGATGAGTTACGCGCATAACCCATATGGCGACGGCCGCGCCGCCATTCGCATTCTGGAGGCCCTGATCAATGGCTAGCCCCACCCGCATCGCTGTTATCGGACTGGGCTATATCGGCCTCCCCACGGCCGCGGTCTTTGCCGAGAATGGGGTCGAGGTGGTTGGGGTTGATACCAACCCGCTCGTGGTCGAAACCATCAACCAAGGCCGCCCGCATTTCGGCGAACCCAATCTGGATGCGCTGGTTCGCCGGGTGGTGGAAGGCGGCAAGCTGCGGGCAACGGGCGCTATCGAGTCTGCCGATGCCTTCATCGTCGCCGTGCCCACGCCCTTGCGGGGCCATGGCGCCGAGGCGGCGCCGGATATTTCGTATGTGGAGGCCGCGGCCCGTGCTGTCGCACCGGTGTTGATTCCAGGCAATCTGGTAATTTTGGAGTCGACTTCGCCCGTCGGCACCACCGAGCGCATGGCCGCGATCATGGCGGAGTTGCGGCCTGATCTGACCTTCCCGCAGCAAAAGGGAGAGATGGCGGCGATCCAGGTCGCACATTGCCCGGAACGCGTCCTACCCGGCCGGATCCTCGAAGAGGTTGTGAACAACGCGCGGGTGATCGGCGGGATGACCCGCAAATGCGCGCAGCGGGCGGCTAACCTTTACAAGATCGTCGTGCGCGGGGAATGCCGTGTTACCAATGCCCGAACTGCGGAACTCGCGAAACTGACGGAGAATGCCTACCGCGATGTGAATATCGCCTTTGCCAACGAGCTTTCTTTCATTTGCGACAAGCTCCGGATCAATGTGTGGGATCTTATTGCGATGGCCAATCTGCACCCCCGCGTGAATATCCTCACGCCCGGCCCTGGAGTGGGGGGCCATTGCATCGCGGTTGATCCGTGGTTCATCGTCGCGACCAACCCGAATGAGGCGAAGCTGATCCGGCTCGCGCGCGAGATCAACGATGCCAAGCCCGGTTTTGTGTGCGAGAAGGTGCGGCAACGCGCGGCTGCGTTGCGCGAGCCGGTCATCGCTTGCCTGGGCCTCTCCTACAAAAGAGACGTGGATGACCTGCGCGAAAGTCCAGCCGTGGAAATCGTGAGGCGGCTCGCGGAGGAGCGCGTAGGGGAGCTGCTGGTGGTTGAGCCGCATATCTCCACACTGCCAGCAGAACTGGCCGACCTTGGGCTCGAGCTGCACGATTTCGACCAGGCGCTCGACCGGGCTAATCTGGTGCTGCTGCTCGTGGATCATATGAGCTTCATGCAGGTCGATCGCGACGTGCTCAAGGATAAGTTCGTGATCGACACGCGCGGGGCGTGGTAAGCGGGCCTGCGGCGATGCGCATCTTGCATGTGTTCGATCATTCCCTGCCGCTGCAAAGCGGGTATGTGTTTCGCTCGCTTGGCATCCTCGGCGCACAGCGAAGCTTCGGTTGGAAGACGATCCACCTCACCACGCCCCGCTACAACGCCGGCGAGCCGGAGGAAGAGATAGTGGATGGATGGAGCTTTTACCGCACGCCGAAACCATCCGGGCCGCTGGCGAGCGAGCCGGTCATTCGCGAGATTCAGGAGATACGGGCGGTCAAGCGCCGTCTTGACGTTTTGATTGCCAAGCACCGGCCAGATATCGTGCATGCCCATTCGCCGTGGCTGACAGGCATCCCTGCTCTCCTCTCGGCTCGCCGCGCAAATATTTCCTTTGTTTACGAAGTGCGCGCGTTGTGGGAAGATGCTGCAGTCGATCTTGGCCATTCGCGTGAGGGCAGTCTGCGCTATCGCACAACGCGCGCCGTCGAGACATGGCTGATGCGCCGCGCCGGCGCGATATTCACCTTGTGCGATTCCATGCGGGACGAAATCGCATCTCGCGGCATTCCAGAATCGCGCATCGCGGTAGTTCCGAATGCGATCGACCTCGCCAAGTTTTCCGAAGCGCGCAATTCCGATTCAGAACTGGCCCGCTCGCTCGGGCTAGAAGGCCGAACCGTATTGGGGTTTATCGGCTCATTTTATCATTATGAGGGGCTTGACCTACTCTTATCGGCGATGACTTCCATTCGGGCTGAGGCATCGAATGTCGCGTTGCTGCTAGTCGGAGGCGGTCCCCAAGCCGAGCGCTTAAAGGCGCAAGCCGGCGCACTGGGTCTGCAGAATCAAGTGCGCTTCACCGGCCGGGTCCCGCATGAGCAGGTTCGTCGCTACTACGATCTAGTCGATATTTTCGTCTATCCCAGGCGCAGCATGCGGCTGACCGAGCTGGTTACGCCCCTGAAGCCGCTGGAAGCTATGGCTGAGCAACGCCTGGTCCTCGCCTCGGATGTAGGCGGCCACCGCGCGCTGATCCGCGATGGCGAAACCGGTCTGCTGTTCCGGGCCAATGACCCGGTGGCGCTCAGCCGGAAGGTCATCGAAGCTGTCCGCAATGGCGGCTCGATGGCTGCGATCCGCGCAGCAGGAAGGCGGTTCGTTGAAACCGAGCGCACCTGGACAGCAAGCGCCGGGACTTACCGGCCTGTTTACGAGGAGCTTGTTGCCCAGCACGGATCGGTGGCTCGCAAGCGTTATTCTGCCTTTCGGGCGCAACCACAAGCTTAGCGCTTCCGTAAGTGCCCGGATCGGAGCACGAGATTCTAAGAATTTGTCATAAAAGATACTAAGTCTGTAGATGAGGTGACGCAACCTGCCAATCCCGATCCGGTGGCCCGGCAAACCCCGGCGTCTGTGGGTAGGAAATGTGGATGGCATCCGGATGCGGCGGGACCTTCAAATTCCGATTGACTTCGTTCTTGATGACAAGGGCACAGAGATCCTCCAGCCCGGCGGCATTGTCGCACACTGAAACTAAACGAAACGTCGGCACACCACTGGGGCAGTCCCAACCTAGCGCAACGCCTGAATCGCGCTCTGCAAACCAAGACAATAGAGCGTGATGGGCTTGATCTAAGCCATCACGCTGTAGAGGTTTCAGCAGGACGCTCCAGATCTCGCCTTCAGCGGACGCCCGGTTCGTCGGCTTCATGGGAGTTACCTGGCCTACTCAGGAGGAACTCATCGAACAGCGTGAGCCAGGAACCTGCAGACCAACATACCCGGCTCTGGCGCGAGCATGCTGCGGTCCCGGCACCCCGAACCTCTCGCGGGACAAATGTACCACTCCCAGCTGTGAACAGCTTCACTTCGGTCTCGCCCCGAAATAGGTATTGACGGGATGTCGGGTAGGTATATATCGCCAAGCCTGCAGGAACGCGATCCGACGGCAAGCGTTCATCCGCCTAACCCGGTCTCGGCCGGGTCTGATGTAACAGGACAAAGGATCACATGAACCCGCGATCTAGTAGCCAGCCCTCGGAGTGCCACAGTAGGCGCTTGGCGCCTGCGGTAACCCCATTGGGCTGGATCAGCGCCCGGGTCGTGCATGTGTCCGTTGAGGCTCCCGCGCTGATGCGCTGAGCCACGCGGCCAGACCTTCCGGGCTCGAGCAACCGCTTGAGCAATAAGGAGGCTCCAATGGCCGCCCTTCTGAAATTTATCCCCACCCATGGGGTATTAACTGCCGCCGAGACAATCGCGCGGCTGAACACCTCCATCGAGGCAAGCGCTTGCCGACAGGCTGGGAGGCGTCCAGCGCTCGTTTGCCGCTGGCTACAGTTCACCGATGGGCGTCTGTACTGTCATTGGGAAATCGAGGCCCGGGGAGACATCTCCGCCCCTGCGACCGAACCTGTTTTCGGCATGCCTGATCGATGCGGCCCAGCTTTGTTCGCGGTCACACCCAGCGCGGGGGAGCAAGGATGAGCCATATGATCGACATCAAGACCCAAGTGAACGCTGCCGTCCTCGATCCCGCTCATGTTGGCGATATTGAGGGCGCGCTTGGGACCATTTTCCAGCACGATAGCCGGCCGCGGCTGACTTGGCGACATCGCCTCGCGACCTTGCTCGCGATCCTTGGCCCGGGCTTGATCGTTATGGTTGGCGATAACGACGCGGGGGCGTTTGCTACCTACACCCAAGCTGGGCAAAATTACGGCACCGCCCTGCTTTGGACCCTGGCGCTGCTGGTGCCGGTTCTCTATGTGAACCAGGAAATGGTGCTGCGGCTCGGCACCGTAACCGGGGTTGGACACGCGCGCCTGATACTCGAGCGCTTCGGCAAATTCTGGGGCGCTTTCAGCGTCATCGATCTGTTCCTGCTCAATGCGCTGACAATCGTTACCGAGTTTATCGGTATCAGCTTAGCGCTCGACTATCTTGGCGTGTCCAAACTCGTGGGCGTTGCCCTTGCCGCGATGCTTACCATCATCGCCGCGAGCACGGGCAACTTTCGGCGTTTCGAGCGGTTCGCGCTCATGCTTTGCTTCGGCAGCTTGTTGCTGGTCCCGATCCTCCTGGTGGCGCACCCGCCCATCGGACAAACGGCACATGACCTGGTGGTGCCTGGCCTTCCCAAAGGGAAGCTCTCCGACATCATGCTGCTCGTTATCGGCATAGTGGGCACGACGATCGCGCCCTGGCAGCTCTTTTTTCAGCAGAGCTACGTGATCGACAAGCGCATCACGCCACGGTTCATGGCCTATGAGCGGGCCGACCTTTGGATCGGCATTGTCGTTGTCATGATCGGCGCAATCGCGATGATGGCTTTCTGTGCCGCCGCCTTTGATGGTACGTCCGACTTTGGCAAATTCACCGACGCGGGCGGCATTGCCGCAGGTCTCGCAAAGCATGTGGGTCCAGTGGCAGGCGTGCTGTTCGCGCTGGCGCTGATCGACGCCAGCATCATCGGTGCGGCCGCTGTATCGCTCGCCACTGCATACGCGATCGGCGATGTGCTGACTGTGGGGCATTCATTGCATCGTAAGCCAACGGATGCTTTGGGGTTCTATCTGATCTATGCCGGCCTGATCGCCGTTGCCGCAGCGCTGGTACTCATTCCAGGCTCGCCGCTTGGGTTACTCACCGCGGCCGTGCAGACGCTCGCTGGTGTGCTGCTGCCAAGCGCGACCGTGTTCCTCCTCCTGCTCTGCAACGACCGCGCGGTGCTGGGACCTTGGGTGAACGGGAACTGGATGAACCTGTTCACTGGGGCGGTGATTGCGGCGCTGGTCATTCTATCAGTGATTCTGACGGCGGCCGTGCTTTACCCCGACATCAGCGATGCCGTGATCCTGTGGACTTTGGGCGCCGGAGCGGTGTTGGCTATGATCATCTCAGGCATAGGGTTGCTGCTCCGGCGGAATGGAGGGAACCGGCACGCGATCCACCCCAGGGATGCCCGAATCACTCGTGCGACGTGGCGCATGCCCCCGTTGGGGCAGCTCCCACCACCTCGGCTAACCAGTGCGACGCGCATCTGGCTAGCCGTGCTTCGGCTCTATCTCGTGCTGGCCTCGGTCATGGTGGTGCTGCGCGTGGTGCAGATCGCTCTGGGATCCTTGTGATCTAGAGCATGATGGCTGTAGGCGGAAAGCCTGAACGCCCTCTCAAAACCGAAACCCTGGAGCATGATGATTTCGGCCTGAAGTCATCATGCTCTATTGGAGGACGTTCAGCGTATTGCTGCCATCGTCGACGAAGAAGACTTTTGTCTCTGTCGTCGCCAACCCAAACAGCGTCCCTGCCCCAGGCGGCGGGCCGCCGGTGTTGTCTAAAAGCTTGTTGGCCACCTGGACGCCGTTAGGCGCGATTTCCGTGATGAACCCATCACCGCCGTTTACCGTGAGAACGTGCCCATTAGGCGCCACCGCCAGTCCAAGAGGGCCGTTTAGACTGTTGTTGCTCGATAGGGTTGGGGCGCGCTCTTCCGTGTCACTTCTCGTGAGTGGATGGCGGACGACTTTTACTGCGCTGCTCACAGTGTCGGCTACATACAAGACGGGCTCTGTATCGCCACTCTCAAAGAAAGGGTTGAAGCCAAGCCCGAGGCCGGTAGGGCCAACGACAAGTGCATTGGGGTCGGTGTGTTCGGGGAACCCCGACGCGATTACCGTCTGCCCTTTGCTCACCGGCATCTGACCGCCGGAAAGATCCAGCACCAAGCGCACCACAGTGCCTCCGTTTACGGTGCCTCCGCCCGCGGCTACGGTGCCATTGAGAACGTTCGTGAACAAAAGGACCGCCTCAGAGCCACGGTCATCAGCGGTCATGTCCCAAGGACCATTGATATTCTGTCCGGAGAACGTCTCGACCGGCTTGCCATTGGTGTCAAGAACAATCAAGCAGCCGGCCTGGGCGGTGGCCGCGGTTCCATCCGTGGTCGGCAGGCTTCCAACGATGACCCAGCCTGCTTTCAGCACCACGAGCGCAGTCGTTAGTCCGACCCCACCGGGACAGGAGCCGGGCAGCTTGCTGGCGTCGATCTGGGCAAAAAGGCTAAACGACCCGTTCGGCGCCACATCGGCGATTGTCGTTCCGGTGCCTTGCTGATTGTTTCTATTATTGAAGTTGCTAACCAGCACATGGCCCTTGAGCAATCGCCCCTGAGTCCTCGGCACTATGGCGACTCCGTAGGGATTCACGTCGCCATTGGCTGGAACGGTCGAAGTGATCGTCTTGATGTTCTGTAGCTCATTCAGGAGCGCGCCCTCATCATCGGCTTGCGCGGGTGACCTCGGAGGAAGGCAGACCAAGCAGCCGAGTAAAGGAACCGCGATTAGACTGGCAAATGAAGCTCTCATCACCTCTGCCTCTGGTTACGTGTCAGACGGTTATCAGTACCTGAGCTGAATCAGGCGTCGCCTTTCTTGGCGCGAAGTGATCCGCTGGCGGGGAGCTGCTCGCTCCCGCACATCAAACCACCCGAAATTACGCGGCAGTCTTTCTTCCCCGCTCTCCTCTTGAGCGGGCCGACGCTTAAAGTGACGAACCGAGAGCTAAGATATTCCGGGGATCACGAAATTTTTCCGCGGCTAGAGCGCGATGGCTTGAGGCGGAATCGTCGGAAAGCCTGAATCGCGCTCTGAAAACCAAAGTTCCTAGAGCCGGGTGACCTCACCTAAGGTCATCCCGCTCTAGGTGAACGATGTCATTCCGGCAGTCCAGCGAGCCGAAGCCCCTCGACATAGCGCTCAACATCTTCTGGCCGAAGCAGCGGTGACCGTTCTCGCGCTGCACGGAGGCAGAACCCAGGCTCCAAACTGAGCAGTTTCTCCCGAACCTGCCTTTGTTCCTCGGTCCAGCCCAGATGCCCCAATGCCGAAAGGTGCCCTTTTAGCGTAGAGGTGAAATCTGGGTTTAGCAGCGTCGCCCGCCGCGAAATCTCGACCGCCTTTGCGTACTCACCTAGCATCAGGTTTGGAATCATCAGCGCCATATCGAAGAAAAAAGCGTGCGGATCAAATGGTGAAAGCCGCCGCGCGTGCTCAATTCGCCTAAGACCCTCGGCGTGGTCTCCCGCGTAAGAGTGTGCGAGACCCGAAAATACCCAAGCCAATGGAAGATTTGGATTGAGCGTTAATGCTCGCTCATGCAATTCGATCGCTTCCCCAATGCGGCGGTGCAGAAATGCCCTGACATGGCCAGCTACGGTAAAAGCGCGCGCATCGAATGGATCGAGCGCGATGGCCCGTTCCGCAAGCTCGTTGGCGCGCACCATGGCGGTCGCGGCGTCCTCGGCCCATCCCTGGCCCACCAGCAGGATATGCCAATAAGCCCACCAGGAGTGGGCGTGAGCTACGCTCGGGGCGCGAATCACCGCCGCCGCCAGCGCCTCCCCTGCCGCCCGGAAATCCTGCTTTTTCAACTGGTATATCGCCGGGATCGCGCGCAGAACGAGATCATAGGCGGTCGGGTCATTGGCCGGGCGGCTAATCGCGCGCTTGCTCTCGTGGAGCAGGAGCTCGGGGTCCACTTTCGCGGCCGTTTCCGCCGCGATCTCATCCTGCAGGGTTAAAATGTCATCGGCCGGCCGGTCAAAGCGATGCGCCCAGACCACCTCGCCACTGGCCTGCATATCGAGCAGCCGGACGATCACACGCACCCGGCCGCCGCCGCGCTGAACGCTGCCGTCCAGCAAGAAGTCGATGCCCAGTTCACGCCAGGCCGGTGTATCAAACCCGGGTTCTTTGGCCAGGACGGCCAAAGACGTGCTGGAGATGAGAAACATCCAGCGGAAGCGCGACAACGCCGTCGTAATTTCTTCCGCAAGTCCGAGCGAGAGCTCCTGGTCCTGATTCGGATCGAGACACCGGAACGGCATGACCCCGAGCCTTGTCCCGCGCTTCTCATGCCGATCAGCCTCGACTGGCGGCCGGGTCGGCTTGCCGGTGATCGCGTTGAATAGAGTCTGCGTTTGTTCTGAAGGAGTCCCGCGATTCGTGTCGGCCAACTCGGTTTTTAGCCGTTCATAGGCCCGGGTCGCTGATTGCAGATCGCCGCGACGGTAATGACCTTCGATGAGAGCACGCCAAATACCTTCACGGGTTCGGTCGAGCGCGAGCAGTCTGTCTGCTATCCGAATGACTTCGTCAGCTTCGGCGCCGCTGCGGAGCATGTTCTCCACCACCATCTCAACATCGGTGATGATGCGGCGGCGCTCTTGCTGGATCCATCGATCAAGCGCGGGATCGACGCCGGCCAGATCGTCCAGCAGCAATCCATCGAGCAGCTCCAGCGCTTCCGGTCTTTCCGCTGTGGCCTGGGCAAGTGCATGAACATCGACCCAGACCTCGCCTCGGAGCGTCAGCTCGTTCCGGCCGGCAATCAGCAAGCTCGGTTCGAGCGGTTGCAATATGGACTGCAGCTCATGTAGCGCCTGGCGAAGAGAGCCGCGCGCCTGTTCCCGTTGCCGCTGACTCCAGAGCAAGGCCGTCAGCGTTTCCCGGCTCAGGGCCTTCGGCGCGGCCAGGGCAAGGAGCGCCAGCACCGCACGGGTTTTCCGCACGCGCGGCAGCGCCAAGACGTGCTGGGAATCCCAGGCCGCCATGTGCCCAAGCAGCTTCAGGCGCACGGGGGCTCGAGGCGTCCCCAAGCGCTCGCAAATCGTAGCGAGATGGCTTTCCGGGCGGATGTTGATGACGGTCTCCGTGGGCGTGATCACTGCTTCGTGAGTTATTTTAACGCCACGCGAGCCAAAGGTGAAGCTCACAACCTTTGATGGCGATCACGGTAATTTTAGGATCGCTCACCTAATTGTGAAAAAAGTCCTTGACTGGCTCCCCGCCATCGGACAAATTCCCTTTGTCAACGGGACAACTGTGCCCGTTGATCTCCTCCTCAGTTCCTTCTCCGCTGCTTCGCGACACGCGCATGACTGATGCGCGTGTCGCTTCGTTTGGGCGCGGGGGTCGGCTTCAATGTCAAGGAGACACGCATGAACGCTCACGCGACCACTATGATCAATGCAGCGACTCTCTCAGCGCTAACCTCCCCGGCGGCGACGGCGGACCAGGGCAACATCCGGGTTGGCGCTGGCCTCCGGCTTCTGCCCACCGCTTCGGCTCCCGCCGCGACGGCGGACCACGGCAAGATCGGGGTTGGCGCTGGCCTCCGGCTTCTGCCTACCGCTTCGGCTCCGGCCGCGACGGCGGACCAGGGCAAGATCCGGGTTGGCGCTGGCCTTCGGCTTCTGCCCGCCGCTTCGGCTCCCGCCGCAACCGCGGATCACGGCAAGATCCGGGTTGGTGCTGGCCTCCGGCTTCTGCCCGCCGCTTCGGCTCCCGCCGCGACCGCGGACCAGCGCAAGATCCGGGTTGGTGCTGGCCTTCGCCTTCTGCCCAGCGCTTCGGCTCCGGCGGCGACGGCGGACCAGGGCAAGATCCGGGTTGGCGCTGGCCTCCGCTCCTAGCACACGGTCCAGAGTAAGGATGGCTTCAGGTCCGAGCCGTCGCATTCCTGAGTAGTTGTTGAAGCACGACTGGGTTCGGACAATCCCGCTTCAAGCCACCGCGATATAACTCAATGCAGCCAGATAACAAAGCGGCTGGGCGACCTCGCCCGGCCGCTTTTGCTTCCCACAGCCGTTATCAGATCGCGATCGCTTAAGGCGGACTCGGGTTCACAATTCGCGAGCACCGGGTCCCATTTTGCCCTGCAAAATGGGACCCGGATTGGGGTCCCGATCGTCAGATCGCGCTCTGAGAATCCCAACAGCTAGAGCGGAATGACTTTAACTGAAGTCATGCCGTTCTCCAAGGAGAGAAGCATGGAGAATTCCGTCCGTTCCCATCGGTCTAACCCCGTCGTCACTTTCTATCGGCTGGTAGAGGAAGCGCGCCTCCCTCAGCGTGCTGATCGCTCTGCCGCCGGCACCCTGCCCACGCGAGCCTACCGTTACTGTCACGCTGTGACGACGGCGGCCGGGTTCGGCTGGTATATCTTCCCACCGATGGACTTCAGCCTGATATGGGATGGTGAGGAGGTCTTCTGGACCTATGAGGGCGCCGACGGCTGGCTCCCACTTTCAAGCGCCCAATTCCCATACTTCTCGGCGAAATTCAACGCGGTAGCACCCGAATCCACGTATGATTGCTCGCCCCCGTTCCTGACCGCACTCGCGGAACCTGGTGCCGTTCAGATCTGGAGCGGACTGATCGCGCGCACCGCGCCGGACTGGAGCCTGTTGATTCGCCCCCCTGCCAACCTCCCTGGCGGGGCGGGCTATGCTTTGTATGAAGGCATTGTCGAAGCCGACAATTGGTTCGGGCCCTTATTTACGAATGTGCGGCTGACGCGCACCAACCAGCCGGTGCGGTTCAAAGCGGATTATCCCCTGGTGCAGGCCCAGCCTTTACCCCGCGCTCTCTATTCCGAGGAGATGCTGGGGGCGATGGAGATTGTCCCGGGCTTGGCTGGGCTGAGCGAGCGGGAGTGGGACGACTATTTCACTGCGGTGGTGGCGCCCAACGCTGACCCCAATCGCCCGCACGGGCGGTACGCGGTGGCTGCCCGCAAGCGCAGGCCTGCTTCCTGTCCGTTTGCCGTGAAGTCGTTGTCCACGTCATCGGAGGGGTTTGCTGGCCGGGCTTAAGTAGATCGCCGCTGGCCGCCCTCCGTCAGGGGCGAGCGGAGATCATTCCTGCGCGCAACTCGGGCCCCATAGCGACCTGTTATAGCAGCATGGGTTCCATCCCAGCTGCCCCTGCGCTCTAGGAACTTCGGTTTTCAGAGCGGGATTCAGGGTTTCCGCAGATCGGGATCCCAATTCGGTCCCGAATTGGGAACCCGGGTCCCGGCTCAAGCCATCGCGCTTTAATGATAAACGCTGCCAACCGGCAGATTCAGATTCGCGCTTATCATGGGCGCAGTTTAGCCGGCCAATTCGCGTCGATAGGTGCGTGCAGTCGATCAAATACGAGAAGGTTTCAGGCCTCTGTTGGTGTCCTACGGCGGCTCTAGATCTAGGCTAGCTCGTTGCAAACCATCCTCAGTCAGCGGCCTGAGGCCGTTCTGATCGCGCGAGCGGAGGGCAGTTAGGAAAGGCGGCCGAACAATTCATGACGAATGCGGAGCAAAGGCGAGCCGCGATGCACCTTATCGTGCCGCCGCAGATAGATCCGGGCTTGTGAGGATAGTTCGCCTACCGGGATAGAAGCCGAGAGCCGGATTGCTGCTGGTAAAGCCCGAATCGTCTGCAGGGCCGTGCCCCTCAGCAAGCCCTTCAGCAAGTACCCCGCATAACGTGGCGCCAGCGAGATCCAGGGTGCGCCCCATTTGCGCGCGATATAAAGGCGGTTCCTTACCGAAAAAAACCAGCGCTCACCGGACCATTCTTGCCGGCGCTCGCGGCTGACCTTGTGCCGCACAACGATATCCCCATGGTATCGCACGCGCCAGCCAAGATTGATCGCGCGGAGACTGAAATCGAATTCTTCCCAACAGAAGAATAAAGCCTCATCGTAGCGCCCGGCTTGATGCCATGCCGCCCTTCGGATTGCGTGTCCCGCCCCGATAAAAGTCGCGGCCTCAAAAACCCCGGCAGCATGCTCGAGCAAGGTTTTCGGGTAGCCCCAGCTTGAAAGATCGTCTATCCCCGTTGCATGCGCTACGATTCGGAAGCCAATCGCGGCAAGGTCGGGATCAGCATCGATAGCAGCGACGGCTCGCGCGACGGCGTCAGCGGTCGCGAACTCGGCATCGTTGTCGAGTCCTAGAATCACCCGGCCGTGGCCGAGGGCACTGGCGCAATTGCGGCCGCCAGCAACACCACGATTATGAGCCACCCGGAACAGCGTCACGCCCTGTTGCTGGGCGACGAACCTCGCGAGCTGATGGAGGTTCGCCGGGGCCGAACCCTGATCCAGAACGAAGATATGATGGGACACCCCGGTTTGCCGAAGCGCCGAGCAGATCGCTTGGACGGTTTCGCGGGGGCGATCCAAAGCCAGGATGATGACGTCCGCATCGTATGGCGTGTTTGGAGGAGAGGGCGCCCCCGCGACGTATGCAACGCCGTTCAATACGCGTTCTCCATCCGCAACACCGCCCAGGCGGTCGCGACGAGAATTCGTAAATCCAGCCATGGCGACCAGGTGGCGATATACTCGAGGTCGCTCGCAATGCGCTGCAGCAGTTGCGCCTCGGTCTTGGTCGCTCCCCGTTGGCCACGGACCTGCGCAAGGCCGGTCAGTCCCGGCCGCACCAGGTGACGCGCGGTATACCGGCGGGATACCTGGCGAAAGCATACAGTGCCGGCGCGGGTGCCTGGGGCGTGCGGGCGGGGCCTAACGAGCGACATCTCGCCCCGGAGCACATTGAAAAGCTGCGGGAGTTCATCGACCGATGTCCGGCGCAGCAGGGCTCCGATGCGCGTAATGCGCGGATCTTCGCGCCTGGTCTGCTGCCGGGCCCCAGGGTCTGCCGAATGATGGTGCATGGTTCGAAACTTCAGGATTTCGAACTCCTCGCCGAGAAACCCCGTTCGGCGCTGCCGAAAAAGGATGGGGCCGGGACTATCCAGCTTGATCGCCAAGGCAATGAGCATCAGCGGAACGGCAAGGATAGCGAGGCCCAGCAGAGAGAAGACCAGATCTTTGGCGCGCTTGATAAGCCCCGCGAAGCCGGCAAGTGGGAGCTGCGCACTCCGGCATGATGGGTTCAGGTCGAAGCCATCCTGCTCTACAATTTTGCTTTTGGGACCGCGATTATGGCCTTCCGGCAATTCCGCTTGTAGCCATCCCGCTCTTAGGCGCTGGCGCTCAGCTCGCTCAGGGAAGAGCGCCTGACGGGCCCAGGACGAATTCAACGCAGCAATATGGGCGCCCGACATGTCCTGCCAGCCTGGTTGCACGAGACCGGATCTAGTCGCCTACCTTCGTAGGCGCTTACCCTGTTAAAGCAACCGAAAGTGGAGGAACCCTTAAAATTATTCTTTTAGCGGTATGGAGGCCGGCTGGGCTTCCGGGAAGACCACCTTCCGGGAGAGGTGAAAATTTGAGAGCATCCCAGCCAAAGATCCAGCGGCAACGGCTAATACGGGCCAGGCTCTGCAGACGGGGGAGAAGGCAATCAGGGTTGCATACGTACCCCGGTTGAGGGCGAAGCCGGCGGAGTTGGCTAACAGGAACATCGCCCACTGCCGGTGCAGTGCACCATTTGCCCTGCCCCGGAAGGTCCAGACCCGGTTCAGGGCCCAATTGGCGCTCGCCGCCACGACATAGGCGGCCATGCCGGCAACGTACAGCCCGGCTATGCCGCGCAGGGCGTATACTGTCGCGGTATCGATTACGAAGCCCAGTCCGCCCACGGTAGCAAATTGCAGGAACTGGCGCATGGTGCGCCAGCGGATTCCGCGCCGGGCAAGGCGCACCTGAAGTGGGCCGGTGAACCGGGTTAGGGGATTCGGCATACGGTCATCCCATACTCAACCGCAGGGCGATATACAAAGCATTTTTGCCTGGCTCCGTGTCCTAGCTTAGCCGCTCGTTGCCCTCTCGACAAAAAACGGGATGTCTGATGACATCGAAGCGGAGAGCCGGGAGTTAGAACCGTTGCCGGCTAGGAGTTGGAGGAGCGACCGGATGGAGCTCAATCGTCGTAGCTTCATGAAGCTGAGCGGCGCAAGTCTTGCCGCCACCACAATTGGCGCGCTGGGGTTTGGCGCCGCGGGGGAGGCGCTCGCGGCTGACGTGCGGCCATTCAAGCTGACTCGGTCAACGGAGACCCGGAATACTTGCACTTATTGCTCTGTCGGTTGCGGGATCCTGATCTATAGCTATGGCGACCGAGCGTACAACGCGAAGCCGGCGATATTCCATATCGAGGGTGATCCGGATCATCCGGTGAGCCGCGGCTCGCTTTGCCCGAAGGGCGCGGCGCTGCTCGATTATGTCCAGTCCCCAGACCGGGTGCATCATCCGCTCATGCGGGCGCCGGGCACCAACGAATTCAAGCGCGTGTCTTGGGATTACGCGCTGGACCGCATCGCCCGGCTAATGAAGGAAGATCGCGACAAGAACTTTATTGCCAAGAATGACAAGGGCGTGCCGGTTAATCGCTGGACGACCACGGGCATGCTGGCTGCCTCGGCTTCTTCCAACGAAACGGCTTGGATCACTTGGAAGGTGGTCCGATCCTTTGGGATGGTCGTCTTCGATAACCAGGCGAGAGTTTGACACGGACCATCGGTGCCCAGTTTGGGCTCAACATACGGCCGCGGTGCAATGACCAACACCTGGGGCGACATTCGGAACGCCGATGTTGTCCTGGTGATGGGCGGGAACACGGCAGAGGCGCATCCTGTCGGCTTCAAATGGGTTATCGAAGCGAAGATCCACAACAATGCGAAGCTTGTCGTTGTGGACCCGAGGTTCAACCGAACTGCGTCGGTCGCGGATTTCTACGCCCCGATCCGCCCTGGAACCGATATCGCCTTTCTCAGCGGCGTTATCCGCTATTTGCTGTCGAATAACACCATCCAACATGAATACGTGAAGGCCTTTACGAATGCGTCTTTCCTGGTGGACGAGAAGTTCGGCTTCCAGGATGGGCTGTTCTCCGGCTGGATGGAGGATCGGGGCGACTACGACCGCTCGAGCTGGGTCTATCAGCGCGACGATCAGGGGTTTGCCAAGGTAGACGAGACGCTGCAGAACCCGCGCTGCGTCATCAACCTGATGCGGCAGCATGTGGATCGCTACACGCCCGAGATGGTGGCGCGGATCTGCGGCACGCCTGCGGACAAATTCCTTAAAGTCTGCGAATTGATCGCCTCGACCGCCAGCCCCACAAGGGCGATGACGAGCGCCTATGCGCTTGGATGGACCCAGCACAGCGTTGGCAGCCAGAACATCCGCACCATGGCTATGATCCAGCTTCTGCTGGGCAATATCGGCGCCGCCGGCGGCGGGGTGCAGGCTTTGCGCGGCCACTCCAATATCCAAGGGCTGACCGATATCGGGCTGCTCTCGAACCAGATGCCGGGCTACCTGGTGCTGCCCAAGGATATCGAGCCGGCCTTCGATGACTACATGAAGTCACGGCAGTTCAAGCCGTTGCGGCCGAACCAGGTAAGCTACTTGTCTAACTACAAGAAGTTCTTCGTCAGCTTCCAGAAGGCCTATTTCGGAGCGGCAGCGAAGGCCGAGAACAATTGGGCCTATGATTGGCTACCGAAGCTCGATGTGCCCCTCTACGACGCCCTCAAGGCCTTCGAGATGATGAACGACGGCCAAATGAACGGGTATATCTGCCAGGGTTTCAACGCGATCCAGGCAATCCCGAACAAGAAGAAGGTGCGCGACGGCCTGAGCCGGCTGAAATATCTCGTAGTCATGGACCCGCTCCATACCGAGACGGCCCATTTCTGGGAGAACCACGGTGATCTAAATCCGGCGGACCCAGCCAAGATCCAAACCGAGGTGTTCCTGCTGCCCACCAACTGCTTCGCCGAAGAGAATGGCACATTGGTGAATTCCTCCCGATGGCTCCAGTGGCACTGGAAGGCCCAGGAACCGCCTGCCGAGGCGCAACCGGACATTTGGATCATGGCCCAGCTGTTCCAGAAGATCCGGCAGCTTTACCAGAAAGAGGGCGGAGCCTTCCCGGATCCGATCCTGAACCTGGATTGGTCGTACCTCGACCCAATGGACCCGCAGCCGGAAGAGCTCTCTAAGGAGATGAACGGCCGCGCGCTCGATGACCTCAAGGACGCCAACGGCAATATCATTCTGAAGGCGGGTCAGCAGCTCGATGGGTTCGCGCAGCTACGGGACGACGGCAGCACGATGTCGGCCTGCTGGATCTATTCGGGAAGCTGGACCGAAAAGGGGAACCAGATGGGCCGGCGCGATCCCGCCGACCCCGGCGACCGCGGCATTTCGCCGAATTGGGCGTGGTCTTGGCCCGCCAACCGCCGGATCATGTACAACCGGGCCGGGTGCGACCCGCAGGGCAAGCCCTGGAACCCCGAACGGGCGCTCATCTGGTGGGATGGCAAGCAATGGACGGGGCTCGACGTCCCCGACTTCCCGCCAACCATAAAGCCTGACTCAGGGGTGGGGCCCTTCATCATGCTGCCGGAAGGAGTGTCGCGCCTGTTCTCGGTCGATCAGATGCGGGAGGGGCCGTTTCCGGAGCATTACGAACCGTTCGAAAGTCCCGTCCGCAACGTTCTGCATCCGAACGTTAGTAATAATCCGGTGGCGCGTGTATTTCCTGATGACAGGAAGGAGTTCGGGAAGGCGGACAAGTTCCCCATTGTGGCAACCACGTACCGGCTGACCGAACAGTTCCACTACTGGACGAAACACGCCCATATCAACGCCGTGCTTCAACCCGAGGAGTTCATCGAGATCAGCGAGGAGCTCGCCAAGGAGAAGGGCATCGGCCAGGCCGATTGGATCAGGGTGTGGTCCGACCGGAACTCGGTGGTGTGCAAAGCCTATGTCACCAAGCGGCTTAAGCCGATGAAGGTGGACGGCCGGATGGTGCATGTGATCGGCTTCCCCATCCATTGGGGCTTCACCGGGCTCGCGCGTAAGGGCTACGGCGCCAATACGCTCACCCCGGTTGTGGGAGATGGCAATACCGAAACCCCCGAATACAAGGCGTTCCTGGTCAATGTCGAGAAGACCAGCCCGCCCGCTAACGCACCGGTCGCGTGAGGGAGGGAGCAGATGACCGACCTACAATCGCTGAACGTCATCCGCATCTCGGCATCCGACGCGAACCCTCCGCAACTGCGGCAAAACGTTGAAGTGGCCAAGCTTATCGATGTGACACGATGCATCGGCTGCAAGGCGTGCCAGTCCGCCTGCATGGAGTGGAACGACTATCGCCCGCCCGTTGGGTATTTCAACGGCACCTACACCAATCCGCACGATCTGTCGCACGATCAATTCACCCTGATGCGGTTCGATGAGTGGGTGAATGATGAGGGCGACCTTGAGTGGCTCATCCGCAAGGATGGGTGCATGCATTGCACCGACCCGGGATGCCTCAAAGCATGCCCGGCACCGGGCGCGATCGTCCAATACTCGAACGGGATCGTCGATTTCATCGAAGAGAACTGCATCGGCTGCGGCTATTGCGTGAAGGGCTGCCCCTTCAACATCCCGCGCTATAGCCCGGTCGATAAGCGCGCTTACAAGTGCACCCTATGTTCGGACCGGGTGTCTTACGGCCTCGAGCCGGCTTGCATCAAAGCCTGCCCAACCGGGGCGCTGCTGTTTGGCTCGAAGGCCGACATGACCGATGTGGCTAATGGGCGCGTCGAGGAGCTGCGAGGCCAGCGCGGCTTCCCCAACGCTGGGCTTTACGATCCGCCGGGCGTTGGCGGAACGCACGTGATGTACGTGCTGCACCATGCCGATAAGCCCGAGATCTACTCGAACCTGCCCAAGGATCCGCATATCAGCTGGCTCGTGCAGGTGTGGAAAGGCGCCTACAAGCCGCTCGCCGTCGCCGCCATGGGGCTGGCGATTGTGGGAAGCTTTATCCACGCGGTGATATATGGGCCGAATGAAGTCGATCCCCACGACGTGGAAGCTGGGCGGCGGATGGTGGACCGGCGCTCCCGAGGCGTGATCCCGCCACGCCCGCCCGAGCCGCCTCCTGTCAGCCACGTCAAGCCGGAGGAGCCGGTGAAATGAGGCCACCTCCCGGTACAGTCCTTCGCTACCCCCCGTTCAGCCGGTTCAATCACTGGGTCACCGCGGTTTGTATGGTATTGCTGGTGATGTCGGGGCTGGCGTTCTTCTATCCGTGGTTATACTGGCTGACCGTATTCTTCGGCGGCGGTCAGATGGCGCGCGCGACCCATCCGTGGATCGGCGTCGTGCTGTTCATTTCGTACGCCATTATGGTGGTCCGCTTCTTCCGGCATAACCTGCCGCACCGGGATGATCTCCGATGGCTACGCGCGCTCGGCCACGTAGCGAGCGGGCGCGAGGAACTGGTGCCGGAAGTGGGGCGCTACAATCCGGGGCAGAAATTCGTCTACTGGGCCAATGCCTTCCTGATCCTGATCCTGCTGGTGACGGGAATCATCATTTGGGATTGGTATTTCTACAACTGGACGACGATCGAGCAGAAGCGCGTTGCGGTGCTGATCCATAGCATAGCCGCGTTCTTTACCATCCTCGTGCTGATCCTGCATGTTTACTCCGCGATTTGGGTCCGAGGCACGATGCCGGCGATGACGCGCGGCTATGTGCCGGTGGGCTGGGTTTACCGGCATCATCGGAAATGGCTGCGGCAAGAGGCCGAGCTGGCTGCGCAGGGCAAGCCTTCCGCCATTGCGGGTGCCCCCGCCGTTCGTACCGATCCGCGATGAGTGCTGAACGCCGGCCCACCATTTCGATCCGGACCGGCGATCCACGGCGGGGTCCCGTTATAAGGGTAGCTCCGGTAGTTTTGCCGGACCCTTCCCGTGTGTTTGCAACGCGCGCCGCCCGGCTTGAGGCGCTTGCCCCCGGCCACCCTATGGCGGAGTGGCTGAGTTTCGTCGCGGCCCTCTGCCGCGCGCAGGCTGGCGCTGTTGCGGAATTGCCCGCGCCGGCCCCGCCGGCGGCCGCCGAAGTTGCCCAGGCGGTGCGGGCCGGCTTTCCTCCGCTCGCGAAGGATGGCTACCACCGCAGCCCTTTATGGCGCGATGCGCTCGCCTTTTTGCTGGAGGTAGGCAGCGATCTGGAGCTGCCGGATCAGGCGCTGTCCGTGATCGGCGGTCTCCGGCATCGCAGCGGGGACGACATGGAGATGTTGGCTCGCGATTACCTGGCCGGGGAGGTGGGGCCTGACCGGGCGGGCGAAGCAATGTTCTCCGCGGCTGCCCTGCAGGTGCATTTTACGCAGCTTGCCGCCGGATTGGAGCCCTCCGCGCTGCGGCTGCTGGAAAAGTTTGGCCTTTGCCCATGCTGCGGCTCGCCGCCGGTCGCCGGCATTGTCACCGCCGCCGGGGCACTCCCGGGCACGCGCTATTTACATTGCGGTCTCTGCAGCACGGCTTGGCATCATTCCCGGGCGATCTGCATTACGTGCGGCAATTCCGGAGGGCTCGCGCTCGCCGAATTCGAGGGCGGCAACGGCGCGGTGAAGGCCGAGACCTGCGACGATTGCCGCACCTACGCGAAGATGATATATGAAATGAAAGATATGAAGGCCGAGCCGCTGGCCGATGATCTGGCGAGCCTCGGCCTCGATCTGAGGGTGAGCGAGGCGGGATACGCGCGGCATGCGCCAAACCCGCTCATCATTGGCGGATAGGATCGCGCCTGCCGGATGATTATCGGCACTGCTGGCCATGTGGACCATGGCAAGACAAGTCTCGTCAAAGCGCTCACCGGCGTCGATGCGGACCGGCTGCCGGAAGAGAAGCGGCGCGGGATCACTCTCGACCTCGGATACGCCTATACCGGACCGGTCGGATTCATCGATGTACCCGGCCACGAGCGGCTGGTGCACACGATGCTCGCCGGCGCCACGGGGATTGATGCGGCGCTGCTCGTGGTCGCCGCTGATGATGGTGTCATGCCGCAGACCCGGGAGCATGTGCAGATTTTGGATCTGCTCGGGATTGCTCAGGGGGTGGTCGCGGTGGCGAAAGCCGATCTGGCGCCCGGCCGCATCCCCGAAGTGACCCGGCAAGTGCGTGCGTTGCTGGCCGGGACGGGGCTCCGGAACGCGCCCGTCATGCCGGTTTCGGCTGTAACCGGGGAAGGCGTGGCAGCACTACGCGACGCCTTGCAGGCACTCGGGACGCGCGCGCGGGATACCGAGGGATATGCCCGGCTTGCGGTGGATCGGGCCTTTACGCTTTCCGGCGCGGGACTGGTGGTCACGGGCACTCTGGTTGCGGGCAGAATCACTGTGGGCGACCGGCTCATGCTCTCGCCGCTGGGTCTGGAGCTACGGGTGCGGGGTTTGCATGCCCAAAACCACCCGGCGCAGGGGGCCGCCGCGGGGCAGCGTGTTGCGCTGAATATCACCGGGCCGCGGGTCACCAAGGAGGCGGTGACACGGGGCGACTGGGTGCTCCATCCGGAAGCACATGCCCCCACTGACCGGATCGATGCGCGCATCCGGCTGTTGGGGAGCGAATCAAAGCCGCTCCGTCCGGATGCGATGGTCCATCTCCATCTTGGTGCGGCGGATGTGATGGCGCGAGTCTCGATTCTAGACGCGGCGCGGCTGGAACCGAATGGATCGGCGCTGGCGCGGTTAAGCCTTGCGCATCCGATTGGGGCTTTATGGAACGACTGGCTCGTGTTGCGCGATGGCGGGGCGACGCGGACCCTAGGAGGTGGGACGGTGGTCGATCCCTTCCCGCCTATCCGGGGGCGGCGCACGCCAGCGCGCCTGGCCCAGCTTGCAGCGCTGGAGCGACCCGAAGCGGCGAGTGCCCTACACCAGTTATTGGCCCAGGCGCCGGGCTGGACCGACCGGCGCAGCTTTTTTCTTTCCCGGAACATTCAGCCTGGGCGGCAAGATGCGGTGCTAAGGGCAGCGCCGGCCGTTGCAGTCGCCGATCTGCTGATGGCCCCCGCCACGGTCGAGGCGCTGCGGACGGGAATTACCAAGGTTTTGGGTGCGTACCATCAATCAGCACCCGATCAGCCTGGCTTGCAGCCCGAGCGGCTGCGGCTTTCACTACCGGGCCGCCCACCCCCCGCGGCCTTCCGGGCCTTGCTCGAAAGCGTCCTGCGCCGCGGCGCCGTGGTTCAAGACGGGCCATGGCTGCGGCTGGCGAGTCACCGGGCGGTGCTTTCGCCGCAAGATGAGCGGCTCTGGCAGCAAATCCGTAAGCTGCTGGGCCAGGACCGGTTCCGCCCACCACGCACACGGGATCTCGCCAAGGCGTTGGGGGGGGCCGAACCAGCAATGCGCGCGTTGCTCAAGCGGCTGCAGCGGATGGGGCGGCTGGTCGAGGTGGCGCACGACCACTTCTTCTTACGCGAAACCGTGGCGGAAATGGCCGGGATTGCGGCTTCCATAGCGGAGAAGGATGCCGGGCGAGTTCTGACCGCAGCGAGCTTCCGCGACCGGCTCGATAATGGGCGGAAGGTTGCGATTCAGATTTTGGAATTCTTCGACCGGTCGGGCGTTACGATCCGCAAGGGCGATGAGCGGCGCGTGCGGCCAGACCGGGTGGAGTTGTTTGGGCCAGTTCCCCGGGCGCCGGCATAAGCCCTATCGCCTCAACACAGCGTGGATCGTGCGGCCTGCAGCGGGGTTAATTCAATCCGATTCGCCCCAAGCCGGGCGAACAAATCCTCCCGGCAGCTCAGCATCAGAATTTGGGCCTTTGCCGCGGCCTGCGTGAGCACATCGAACATGCGCTCCATCCGATCAGCATCTGAGTAGGCGAGCGCATCGTCCAGAATAATCATCGCGGGTTTACCCTGACCGATCAGTATGTCCGCAAAAGCGAGGCGTGCGAGCACGGCAAGCTGCTCCTGCGTGCCGTCTGAGAGCCGGTCGAATTCTTCCGGCCCAAAATGTCCCCGCGTGATTCCGGTAATGCGCAGCGTATCATCGCACGCGACTTCCGCCCCCGGAAACAAAGTACGCAGATAGGGCGTGACCCGGCGAACGACTGGGGCAAGGTAGCGCTCTTTTGCCTCGCGTTCCGCCGCCGAAAGAGTATCGAGAAGGAAGTTAAGAATCCGGATCTCACGCAACCAGTAATCCCGTTCTTGCAAAAGTGCATCGTTTTCGCGTTCGGCCTCGGCTATAAGTTCATCGAGCCCGTGGCCGCCCTCCTGCGCGATACGGGCCCGAAGCCCAGCGATTTCCTCCCGGAGCTGCCGGATGGTTCTCCGGCGCCCCTCCAATGCCCGGTCATAGCGCTCAATCCGGGCTTGCATCAGTTCGGGCGTATCGAGTGGCCGGGTCCGTTCCAGTTCGGCGAGTTCCGCACTCAAGGTTGCCCGTTTCGCTTCGGCCTTCCCCACCCGGAGATCCAGCATCGCAGCAGGCTCGCGGGCTTCAGCATTTTTAGCTTCCCCGGCCAGCCGGTCTCGCTCGGTTTGAGCAGCGCTGGCGTCTTTTTCAGCCCGGATCAGGGATTCGCGTGCCACGCCATAACGGCTGGTGGCAGAATCAAGGGCGGCGCGCGCCTGGCTAAGTGCTTCGGATGCAGCAAGTTCTGCATCGTCCGCATCGCGTATATCAGCAGCTGCTTGCTCTAGCTCCGGAAATGCATCCAAACCCAGAGCGGCCCGCGCGTCCGCCAATCGCCGGCGCTGGATATCGATTCGCTCGCGGAGAGGCCCGATACCCGGCGCCAGCTTGAGTTCCTTATCGCCCGGAGTGAGCCGGGCGAGTTCCGCGCGCGCATCGGCAAGTGCTCGCTCCAGGCCCTCGCGCTCCGTCCAAAGCTGCTCGGCCTCTGCGAGATCGCCAGCACTAGCATCGGCCAAGGCGGCGCGGAAATTATCCTCGGCGGCTTCAAGCCTCTGGAGCAGCTTGTTGCGATCGCCGATGGCAGGGCGAACCCTGATCCGGCCGATGCCGTCAATGCGGATTTCGGTGTCCTCAACGGCACTTACCGTCTCGCGTCCGCTCACGAGCGCTGCACCGGCCACCTCAACCCGGCCACGGCCTGCATCGAGCAGATCGAAATCGATCTGAGTGGCTTGCGCTTCCAGAACAGCCTGAGCGGTGTCTCGATCCCGCCCCAGTTTGTGGAGGGCCGTAATGCCTTCCGCGGTGATACGCATCGACTCGAGTCGCGCGGTGAGGCCATTTACCCGATCCTCTACCAGCGCAGCCTGCCTGGCTGCTTGCTCTAGGTCCACGAGCCTGACCGCCCCCCGGACCAGCTCGAGCACCTCCCGGGCGCGCCGCGCAACTCGGCTCGCCTCAGTGGCGCGGGCCCGGGCTTCACTCTCCGCGACCCGCCGCCCGTTGACTTCGCCCTCGGCGGCGGCGGCCGTTTCACGCGCGATCCGGGCCGCTTCGCCCGCCTGGGCGACAGCAACCTCGCTTTGCGAGATTGCTTCGGCGCGAGCGACCCGGCCACCGCGCTCTCGCTCCGCGTCCTCCCAGGTTCGCACAGCCAAGGCGAGCTCCGCTTTCGTCGCCTCTAGCCGCTGTTGGTATAGCAAGGCCGCTTCTTTTCGGTGCCTTGCGTCGGCCAACGCGTCCTGATCTCGTTTATCGGCTGCGGCGTCGTTCTCTCGGGCGAGCGAGACCATGCGATGCTGCAGCGATTCGGCGTCCGCACTGAGGCGCTTGGCCCGATCCCGGAGGTCCCTCAGCTTGGCGTCTACTTCAGTGATGGTCCCTAGAACCTGCTTATAGCGCCCTTTGGGCTTGCCGTTACCATCCACAAGCTGCCCGAGCTGCTCGCGCACATGGCGGATCAGCGCTTGCCCTTTTTCGCCGCCGGCGATTACCCCGACTTCGGCATCCAGGCAGCCCGTGATGGTGGCTCGCGCAACATCGGAGGACAGATCGGCCTGAAGAACCGAATCGCGCTGCTTCACCCAGAGGGCGCCCCAGATGCCCATTTGCTCGGCCCCTGAGCGTCGTCTCCCGGCCGGGCCGAATCCGAGCAGTTGCTGGAGCTGCTCCTCGGCTGCATCGCCATCGAAACGAGTGCCGTTCGGGCCGGTAAGGCAAGCCATCGGCTGATGCAGAAAACGCTTCTCGATCCGCCAATATGCGCCGCCGGTTTCGAATGTCATCGCGAGCCGCGGGGCAGCATTGCCGCCCCATGGCTGCATGCGCTTGATCGGCTCCGCCCTGCTGTTATGGCGTTCAAAGAGCAACCCGCGGATTGCGGCAAGGATCGTGGATTTGCCGAATTCGTTGGGGCCGCACAATACATTCAAACCATCCTCGAAATCCGAGAGCCGGACTGGATCAGCGAACTTGCGAAACTGCTCCAACTCGAGGCTGCGGAGTTTCATCGTGCAGCACTCCCGTGCTCGCGAATATGCAGCAGGTAAAGGCGCTGCAATGCCGCGGCTGCAACTTCCTGATCTGGGTCGTTGGGGTTAGCGGCCCGGGCGCAAAGCCGATCGGCGGCGGTGCGCACGAATCCGGCCCGTTCGATGGCTTCCAGATCGCCCGGGGCTGGGCGCGGCAGTAATCCTGCATCGTCGATGCGCAGCACGCGCAACGCACTGCCGACACCATGCTGGATTCGCTGTTCGAACGCATTTCGTTCTGCCAGCGACAGCGCTCCGGCCACTTTCAGCCAAACCAGCACAGAGCCGAGATCTTTTGCCAGGTCGCGTAGCCGGGTCTCCAGCACGTCAATGTCGGTCGCGTTATGGAGCGCCGCTTCCATACGATGCCAGGTGAACCGGCCGGTTCGGTGCTGGCTCACAATCGGCACGGCACCAGGCGCGGGAATCTCGATAACCAGCGCTTCGCCCCCTCCGGCGCCTCCGGTGCTGAAATCATCGGTCTCAGGCGTGCCTGAATACCAGCAGCGGTCGCTGATGCGGTGCGATCCGTGCCAATCCCCAAGGGCGAGGTAAGCAAGCCCTGCACGCCTCGGGCGATCGGGGGCGATCACGTTATTGGTGCTGGTTTCGCTCGTTCCAAAAGTTGCGATTGAGCCGTGGGCCAAGCCGATTCGTATCGCGCCTTCAGGCGTAGGCGCGGTATCCATGGGTTCGGTTGGGTCTGCTTCCGCGTGGCGTCGCGTAAGGACGCCCGGCAGCAGCCAAGCGGCGCCCGCCAATATTGGTTTCGGCTCTGGTGTGAGATGGAGGTGAACGTTTTCCGGCCACCCTGGCTCCGCCTTGAGGCGAAGGAGACGGTCCCAGGGTCCGCGTGGCGTATGCGGGTCGTGGTTGCCTGGGATCAGGTGCCACTCAATTCCGGGAAGGGCGCGCATCCGTTCGATTGGCTGGCGGAGGGTTCTCTCGGCCGGGGTTTCGATATCGAAAACATCACCCGCGACCAGAACTGCCGATGCATCCTCGGCGCGGGCAAGCTGTCCTATTCGCGTGATGGCTTCGAGACGCTCATCGCGCAAGAGTTGGGCCGCTTCATCGGCGAATCGGAAGGTCTTTCCGATTTGCCAGTCGGAAGTGTGTACGAATCGCATGCTTCTTATTATACGGCTCAAATCTTCCCTGGGCATGCACGATTGCAATTTCAGCAATCAGCATGGTTTCGCGATTCGCTTTACACGATTCGGATTAGCGATGGGTAAATCGATTAGTTTAGCCACGTGGTAACCGGGATGCTCGCAGGGCACCCCGACCCGAACGCTGAGCCAGATTTGCCGACCAGCCGGATGGAATGGTCGCCAAAGCGGTGAGTTTGGAAGAATCTATGTCACTGAGGCACTATGTTGCCATTATAAGCCAGGACCCAGGGGAGCAGGACTGGTCAAATTCTGTTTCCAGATTTCCTCTGCAGCCGAGCGTAAGGAAGATTGGGCGCCACGGGCTTATGATGCCTTACTGACAGCGATTGAAGCGCGCCAACATGACCGAGAGCCAATGCGTATTGCCTGTCCACAAAATGATCGAAAACGGTCCACAAGCTG
>JAFAHH010000438.1 GCA_019237355.1 Acetobacteraceae bacterium
GCGCGCACCAGCGCGGTCTCCTTGCTGGCGCTGGACGTAACCGTGCCCCGGCGGGGGCTCGCTCAGGCCTTCCCTCCGCGCCGCCTGCGGCTGGAGTTTCTCGACTACCCTGGCGAGTGGTTATTGGATTTACCGCTGCTGAACGAAGGTTTCAGCGCCTGGTCAGCGGGCGCGCTCCGGCGCATGGAGGAACAGGCAGCGAACATTGGCCGGGATTTCCTCGCCTTCGTGCGGGGCCTGCCCACGCGGGCGCCGGCTGACGAATCGCTGGCGGCCGCTGGACATCGGCTTTTTCGAGCGGCGCTGATCCGGATGCGTGATCAGCGCGGGCTTTCGTTTCTGCAGCCTGGGCGCTTTCTCATGCCTGCCCCGGGACCGGAACCGCCCTGGATGATATTTTTCCCAATGAACGGATCTGGCGGCCTCGCGACCTTGCTGCACAATCGCTTCGATGCCTACCGCGAAGCAGTAGCGCGGGACCTCACCTCGCCGCTGTTCGGCCGGGTCGACCGGCTTGTCGTGCTGGCCGATGTGCTCTCGGCCCTGCATGCCGGGCCGGAGGCGTTTGCCGACATGGCCGAGGCTCTGGGCGCAGCCGCCGCCGCGCTGCGCTGGCGCCAATCATGGATCGATTCGATCCCGGTGTTGCGCGACCTGCTCCTGCCCGACTGGATGACCCCCGACTGGCTGCTGCCAGCCGGCATTCGCCGGGTCGCCTTCGCGGCCACCAAGGCGGATCACGTTGCGGACCGGCAGCGGGGCAATCTGGCCGCGCTCATGCGCAACCTCGTGGGCTTGCCCGAACGGGGCGCGTCGGCCACAACGGCAGCGTTCGTGATTGCGTCGGTTCGGTGCACCGAGGATTTCGTTTGGACCCTGGAAGGCCGGAACATCTCTGCGGTGCGCGGCCGGGTTTTGGGCGAGGAGCGAATGACCCGCTCCTATCCGGGCGAAGTGCCCGATCGCCCGCCTGATCCGGCTTTCTGGACCCATGCATTTCTCGCGCTGCCAGAATTTGAACCTCGGCAATTGCCGGCGAACGGCCGGGCTGGCGTTCCTATGATTGGGCTGGACGGATTATTGGCCTTTCTATTGGAGGATGTGCTGTGAGTGATCTCCGTGCGCCGAGCGGACGGCAGGAAATCAAGTTACCGCCCCCGCAGCCACGGATCGAACCTGAGGCGGTGCCAGCGGCGCGGCTGGAAGCCGAGATGGCGCCGATCCCGCTATCGCTTCGCCAGCCACCGAGCTCGGTCAAATTGCTGCTCGGCGGCGCCGCGGTGCTGGGGGTCGGCGTGGCAGCACTCGAGACTCTCAATTTTATTCTGGCTCAGTTCGAGAGGTCAGCTTTTCTCGGCCTCCTCACTTTAGGGGTCGCGCTGGCGGGGTTCGGGCTGATCGGCGCGGGGGTATGGCGCGAGGTACGGGGCCTATTCGGGTTGCGCTCCGTGGACCAGATTCGCACCGCCCTGGCTGCCGGGGATCTGGAGGCGGCCAAGCCCGGGCTGCGCGCCTGGCTTGGGGAGTTGCCGGACGGCTTGGTTACGGCAGGGGCGCTCGATTCGGTCAGAGACCCGGCTGCTGCCATTGCGCTCGTTCGCTCGGGGCCGGTTGCGACTTTGCGCACCCGATCGGACGCGCTGGGACGGGTTGCGGCGACCCAGATCTTTGCCGCGACAGCCGCGGTGCCCCATCCTTTGTTTGATGGGTTACTGGTGGGCTGGCGAGGCGTAAGGCTGGTGCGCCAAGTGGCCGAGCTGCATGGACTGCGTCCAGGATTTTTGGGCACGCTGGCCCTGCTCCGGCGAACCGCTCTTTCAGCAGCGGCGGTGGTAGCTACGGATGTCGCGCTGGACACCGCCGTTCGGGCGGTGCTGAGCAACCCGATCCTCCGGCATGTGGCCGGGGACGTCGCCGGTGCGGGGGTGGCAGCCCGGCGGATGATTGTGCTCGCGCGGGTAACGGCGACCGCCTGCAGCCCGGTCCCACCGGAGTGACGGCGCGCGAGGTCATCAACGGGCTGGGACGCGATCGCAACGTTTTTGCGTTCCGGCCAATGCGGCACTTACGGCCTGGCACCCGCGAGCACGTTCTGAATTCGACGGACAGGCGAACATCTTGATATTCGTGCGGAACAAGGACGTTCCGGCAAAATAACGAGATCGGTATGATAATATTAGCCCTTCTTTTGGAGGATTTTTTGTTGGAAGACGCCGAGATTCGCAACCTCATCAGCGAGGCCAAGCGGGACCTTCAGAGGGAGACGGAGCAGCTGAGGAGTGATCTGCAGATTACGAGAGATGACGGTAAGAAAACGAGCGAAAAGCTCGAAACAACAAGGGACAAGCTTGAAACCCATGATCGCTATTTTTACGTGGCACTGGCCCTGTTCACACTAGTAGGGTTGGGTGCTGGCGTAGGGGCAAACGCTGTATCTGGCTACCGCGAAAAAGTGGTCACCGCCTTCAATGCGGAAAAAGACAAAGCTACGAAAGACTTTAGAGCTTCACTTCCATTGCTTGTCGGCGAGGTGAACCCCGTTGGCATGATCGGTGCGTTTCTCCTGAAGGAATGCCCGCAGGGTTGGGTACATTACGAAGAAGGCGCCGGTAGGTATCTTGTTGGGTCGTGGTCATCAGATACAGTCGGCGAACGAAGAGGAAAGCCATTGGATGTTTTGGAAAACAGGGCCACTGGGGCGCATACTCACACCTATGTATATGCAACGGTAGGTGGTGAGGGCGGCGACATAGGCGCAACCCAAAACGGGCTTGCCCGACGTCAAGCACAAGGCCAAGCGGATTCTCCTGCCGGCGTTCCAGCGGGCACGAATGCGCCGTATGTCAGTGTGCTGTTGTGTAAAAAGCAGGTTGCGCTCCAGGCAGCACTTTCGTCATCTGTGAGGGATGTCACCGCGGGTCCATGAGCGAGAACAGACCGGTCTCGGTAACCTGTTCCTTCCATGTACATGATTCCCGGAGCCTACGAGAGCGATCCGCTTTTAACAGCCACATCTACGCTGAACGGCGGCCGCCCGCGGCTGACTCTGCACCGGGCGTTGGTTTTGCTATTGATACCAATCCCGGAACCTTGTTAGGCTAGACGCGACGTACATCCACCGAACATGCACCAAAAGGAGCAAGCAAATGAAGCGAAATCTGGTTAGGGGGGCGCTCTTTTTGCTGGTTGGATTGGCCGCTCCAGCGCTGGCGCAGCAAGATGCCGCGGAAAGACCGCATCAAGTCGTCGATGCTCTCACGACGAAATTGGCGCAGGCATACAATTCCCATGATGCCGCTGGGGTTGCGTCGTTGTACACGGAGGATGGGGTTTATATTACCCCGGAAGGTATTGTCCAGGGCCGCGATGCCATCCGGAAGACGATTGAAGACGAACTGAAGACAGGAGGCAATCTGACCATCAAAGTCAGCCTAGCCCGCGCTTACGGCGACGCGATTTGGAGCGCCGGCGAATGGAGCGAGGCCTATAGCGGGGAGTCCGATCATGGCTACTGGTCGTACGTCGTGGTGCGCCAGGGCGATGATTATAAGATTCGATATGATACCTATAATATTGGACCTGCCGCTCCAGCGCAGCCGCCGGCCCACAAGTAGGCTGGCCCGTTCCGGGTCGGGTTGTTCGATCACCGGCTCTTACAAGCTCGCGGAGGTCCGACAAAGGCTTCGGCTTTTTGGGAGAGCTCATGTGGGTCGCTCCTCATCAAGAATTGTCTATGGGTCACGATGGACTTCTTGATTGATGCGGATCCGAGGTTTAAGCCCGTTCTAATTGGTTAGCGACGGACAAACGCTCTTAGACTTCGGTCATATGCAACTTTTTACGCGACCTCAGGCTTGCTCCTGCTGATGTCAAAAGGGAATCGAGCTAAAAAACTACTTGATGGCGCGCCATTGTGCGTGGCAGCATACTGCCACGCCTCGTTTCCGCACGGGAAGACGGCGGCGGTGTGATCAACCAAGACGCGCCGTAATCCGGGGGAACCGGCCAGGAAACCAACCTGATTGGGGTGCGGGCGCGAGGCCTGACGTTCTACCTCGCGGTCCCTATCCCGGAAGAGAGGGCGACATGCTCGACAAACCTATGGTTTCCGAATTCTCGCACATCAAGCCGAACGACACCGCGTTCGTTGGCGAAGGCCTGCGCGACTTCTTCCTCTACCGCGACCTCGGCATCGCCGCAGCGACCGGCGGCCGGGTCATCGCGCAGCTCGTAAAAGCCATTTCGCCGC
>JAFAHH010000511.1 GCA_019237355.1 Acetobacteraceae bacterium
TTTCTGGCCGACTGCGAAGGTGGTGGCGCCCTGGGCTGATCTGCATCGGCGATGCGGCGCACGCAATGTCGCCCATCGGCGGCGTGGGAGTAAATATCGCGGTACAGGACGCGGTTGCCGCCGCCAACCGGCTCGCCAGCCCGCTCCGCGCCGGCAAGGTAACGGACCGCGATCTACAAGCCATCCAGGAACGACGCACCCTGCCCGTACGTACGCAGTGGCTGCAGTTCACTATTCAGAAGCGGGTTATCAGCCCCGTTCTGGAAAGCCAGCGGCGGCCGAAGCCGCCGCTGTTGTTCAAGGCCTTTGGTGTTTTTCCGGTTCTGCGGCGCATTCCGGCCCGCTTGATCGGAATCGGTATTCGTCCCGAGCACGTCGGTACGCCGGAAGCCACATTTGATTAAGACTAACAAACACAGCTCCAGCTAAGCGGCTTGCCGAAGCGGGGCAATCTGGACCGCGTAGCCCAGCTTCTGGGGCCGAACTCGAGCGCGGGCTTTGCTGCACCAAGGCGAAAACCGACCTCTGCGCCAACGATGCTCGTGAGCATACGATGTGCCCACCCGTTTCGCGATTCGGGGGTCGTCGAAGCCGGTGGGAGCCTCAGGCCATCGCGCTCTAATCGGCGAGCGGGTCGGGGCGGAGCTGAAAGCGGACAACCTTGGGGACGGTGCCTTTGCCGGTTTCGAGGTGGAACATCGCCCGGGTCGCATACGTCGTCCACAATGCGCGGCCTTTCCAGCCGGCGTTCGGATCGTCGATGCGTCCGTCCATCCCCTTCGTGAAATAGTCGTTCACATAGGGGACCCGCAGGACCACGAACTTTCCGTCGGCCAGAGCGAGCAATGCGCTATTGAGGTTACCCGTGGCGATCGGCACGTCCTTGCCAAGGCCCAGCGTGTTGTGCTGGTCGACCCAGACGTAATAGCTCGACTCGGCGCTCCCGGGTTCACCGATGTTCTTGAATTGCGGACCGGGGAAGGGGTAGAGCGTCCAACCCTCGGGGCAATGCTTGCCGGTCGCAGCGGGGCCGTTCAGCACTTTGCATTTGCTCCGGTCGAAGCTCGCGAGATGTCCGCTCGCCAGCGATGCCCAGAAGACGCCCTTGCTGTCGATGTCGCCGCCGCGCGGCCCGTAGCCGGGCATTGGCGGCTCGTAGATCTCGGTGAGCGCCGTGTGAGTCGGATCGGGTCCCGGATTTACGCGAACCACATAACCTGGGTATCCGAGCGAAGTGCCCCAGATCGTGCCGTCAACCGGGTTCACCGAGACCGAGTAAAGCCCCACGACGACCCGCTTGTCCTTGGCCGGGTCGACCGGCTGGTCAGGCTCGACATAATCGGTGCGCTTGCCAGTGCCGGCGGTGTCGAGGATGAACGGCGACCACCCCTGTGATTTTTGCTCGTCGCCGGTTTGCTCAAACATTCTTGTCTTGAGCCAGCCGATGACCGGCGCCTGCGGGCTGCCAGCGCTAGTCCACAGGGTATCATTGGCGTCATAGGCAAAGTTCAAATGGTGCGTGGGGAAGCAGGTGTCGATAAGCGTGAACTTCCCGCTCGCCGGATCATACACCGAAAGCTGTCGGCTGGATTCCTCGAGCGGGAATACCTGGGCAGAGGGATGGCTCGATCCCCGTTTGCAGAAAGCCGGGTTTGCCGCGGGGCGGATCCTGGCGGTGAACCAGACCCGGCCCTTCTCATCCATCATCGGGTTGTGGGTGACGCTCTCACTGTCCCAAATCGGTTCGGCACCCCAATAAGGCGAGGGCTCCATCGGCGCGGTCTTCGTGGTCGGCGTGTTTGGATCGCGCACCGGATGCTTGATCTCGCCGACCGAATTGTGGGCCGGATCAAGCACTGGAAGGTAGTCGGTGCTCTCCTCGGCCGTACCGTAAAGCTTTCCGTTGGCATTGACCGTCGGATTGCGCCGGTCGGTTGGTGTCAGGTCGTGAAGGTAGGCCGTGGGGCGACTCCAGTCCCACAAGGTGAGCACGACATTGCGCTCGATGCCTTCCGGCCGGGGTGGCTTCGCAAACGGCAGTTCGCCTTTGGCGATCCTATCGGTCCAGTCCCCGAAATACGTAAAGGCTAGCTGCGGGTCGAGACGGCTGATCGTATTGGCCATATTGGTGGCTGCCTGGC
>JAFAHH010000637.1 GCA_019237355.1 Acetobacteraceae bacterium
TGGGGACGGAATAAGTGGACGGGCTATACGAGCGCGACGCACTGGCCTGGGCTGAGCAGCAGGCGGGGTTGTTGCGAAGGCTGGCGCGCGGCGAACGGCTGAACGCGGCGGTTGGCCCCACGTGATCGAAGAGGTGCAGGACGTGGGGCTTTCTGAACTGCGTGCCTGTCAAAGCCTCTTGCAACAAGCGCTCGTGCACCTGCTGAAGCTGCATGCCTGGCTTGATAGCCCGGCCGCGCCACACTGGCGGGGAAACGGCGAGTTTCCTTGCAAGCGCCCGGCGCAGCTTCACATCTTCGATGCGGCGGCGAATAGACCTAGCCGAACTCTAAAGGATGCGCTTTATCAGGTGCAGTCCGAGACTGAATGGGACGGTCCGGCGCGTCAGTAGCTGGAGCGGTGCCCTTTTCCGCTGGGCGAGCTGCTGACCGGGCGCCCCGATCTGGCCGCGTTAATAGCGAGGCTGGGGTGAGGGGCGCGCCATCGGGAGCTGGCCAGCCTTGGACCGGTGCAAGCGCTGGAGTTGCCCTGTCGGATAGGGTGAGACTGGGATATGGCTGACGAGCTATATGAGCGTGACGCATTGGCCTGGGCTGAACAGCAGGCCCGGGTTGTTGCGAAGGCTGGCGCGCGGCGAACGGCTAAACGCGGCGGTCGATTGGCCCCACGTGATCGAAGAGGTGCAGGACGTGGGGCTTTCTGAACTGCGTGCCTGTCAAAGCCTCTTGCAACAAGCCCTGGTGCACCTGCTCAAGCTGCATGCCTGGCCGCAAAACCAGGCAGCCGCACATTGCCGCGATGAGGCAGGAATGTTCCTGGATGACGCCGCTCGCCGGTTGACCCCCTCCATGCGGCACCGGATTGGCTTGGACGATATTTATGGCCGGGCGTTGCGCCGCGCTCGTGCAACCTCTGCCGTTTCCGGGGAACCCCGTCCCATGCCTGAGGCGTGCCCGTTTACGGTGGACGGGTTGCTTAGCGGGGATGTGGAGGCATTGCTGGCCAAACTGCAGGCCGCATCCTGAGCCTGATGAGCAGTCTGGCCAGGCGCTCAGGGCTGGCCTACCAACGGGTGCTGCTTCAGGTACATTTCTTTGGCGGCATTCTCGGCCGCTTTTCGCTGTACCTGAAGCTGCTGCTGTTGCATGAGCTGCTGGGTGCGTAGCGCCTGCTGCTGCGCCAAAGCCTGCTGCTGTTGCGCGAGCTGCTGGTTACGTAATGCCTGCTGCTGCGCTAGAGCCTGCTGATAGGCTTGCTGCTGGGCCAGTTTCTGCTGATTGAGCTGCTGTTGTTGCAGCCGATGCTGTTGTTGCTGCTGCAACAAAGCACGATTGTAAGTTTGCTGGTTTTCCAGGACTTGCTGATTGTAGCGTTGTTGCCAGGCGGCGGAATTTTGCTGGCGCTGCTGCTGTTCCCATAGCTTGCGGGCTTGATCGGCGTTGTGCTCCTGCCAGTCGTGTTCGCGCCGCCGGCGCCACTCCTCCTCGCGCCATTGCTGGGCCCGCCAATCATCCGATCCGGCCCAGCCCGGCACGTAAACCGGGGGAGCGACGTAATCTGGGCCGTAAGAATAGACCCCGCCGGGGTATAGCGGTCCCGGATAAGCCTCTGGTGCCGTGTAAGGCACACCGTAGCCAGGCGCCGGATAAGGCTCGCCGGAACCACCATTATAAAACATATCAGCATAGCCGTTTGGCTGCGCACAACCGGCGAGCGCGGCTGTGCCGGCCAGGACCGCCATGGTGAGGAGGCGCATGTGACCCTCCAGGCCGTTCCTTTACACCTCTGGTTAATGTGTGGATGGGAGGGTAAGGACGCAACGGGTCCGCGCACTGCCTCGATTCGTGGGTTCTAGTCGCGCCCCGGAATGTCCTACCGCGCGCGACCGCGAGGCACCTGCCCTAAGGAGCAACCGACGCGAGAATGTTCGAACAAACGTTCAAAAACATCGACGATGTGCTGTGGAAGGAAGCCGGCTGCACGACCGAGCTCGACTACACCGAGCAGACCTGATGGATGTTGTTTCTCAGATACCTTGACGACCTGGAGCACAGGCGGGAGATCCAGGCCGAGCTCGCCGGCAAACCCATACCTTCATTATCGACCCCGAGCACGCTTGGTCCCGCTGGGCGGCACCGAAGAAGCCGGATGGAAGCTTCGATCATGATAACGCGCTGACCGGCGATGATCTGATCAACTACGTGCACCGGGATCTCTTCCCCTACCTGCAAGGCTTCAAGCAGCGGGCCGCGGGGTCCAATACCATCGAATACAAGATCGGCGAGATTTTCAGCGAGATCAAAAACAAGTTCCAGAGCGGCTATTTCCTGCGTGATGCACTGGAGCTCGTCGACGAGCTGCGCTTCCGGTCACAGGAGGAAAAGCACGAGCTCTCCCAGCTTTAAGAGCCAATACCGCAGCGACTTGACCATCCGTGTACCCAGGCCCAGGTCGGTAACGGCATCAGGCCCCGTGTCGAAGCCGTTCTGTTCGGCCGCCATCCGGTCGAGACCTTTTGCGAGCCATCCGTGCCGAACGGCGAATTTCTCGTGCCGCCCAAACTCGAAACGGCTTTTGGTCTGTACGTCGGCGCTCATCACATGGTCCTGACCTTGTTCGCGATCACACGAGCGGCGCGCCGCACCTCCTCCTTTGTGTTCATCACGGAGAAGGAGAAGCGGACGCTTGAAAAAGCTTCTTTTTCGGATAGGCCCATCGCGGTGAGCACGTGCGAGGGCTCCGGCTTGCCGGAGGAGCAGGCTGATCCCAGCGAGCAGGCGATGCCTTCCCCATCCAGCCTTGCCACGAGCGCCATCGCTTCGACGCCTGCGAACAGCACGTTCGTCGTGTTCGGAACTCGAGGTGCACCCGACCCGTTCACGCGGATACCGGGAATATAGGTTGAAAGCAGTCCTTCGAATTCGTCCCGCAGCCCTCGCATGTGTGCCACTGAGGCGGCAAAGGTGTCCGCACGCAGACGGGCAGCCACACCCAGCCCCACCGCCCCGGGCAGGTTCTGGGTGCCTGCCCTGAAGCCGCGCTCCTGTCCTCCTCCAAGCAGCAAAGGACGGAATCGCGGATCCTCTGGATCTCGGAAAATCAGGGCGCCGGTCCCTGGCGGACCGTGCAGCTTGTGACCTGAAAAGGTAGCCACATCGACTGCTGCACCGTCCAGGTCGATCCGCACCCGGCCTACCGCCTGGGCGATGTCCGAGTGGACAAACACCGCGTTCCGCACGGAACGAGCGGCGGCCACGAGCTCGGGGATGGGCTGAAGCACGCCCGTTTCGCTGTTGGCCCACTGCACGCTGAGCGTGATCGGTCCGGATACCGACCTTGCAACCCGCTCGACGTCGTGAGGCTTGATTAATCCTTCGCGGGATACGTCAAGGAAGATCACCCGGCCGCCTCGCCTCTCGAATGCCTCAGCCGGTCGCAGCACCGATGGGTGTTCGACCTTCGAGGTGATCAGGGTTGCCGGTCCATGGTCGTTCATCCTAAATCCCGCAGTTGCGAGCTTGCGCAGCCCGGCCGAATCGGCGGAAAGCGCGGGAATGAAAGCGGATCTCACTGCCTTGCCGGCTCACCCTGCGGGTGAGCAACCTTCCGTAGAAGAATGGTCAGCGGTCGCTGACACGTTCGGCGGCCGGGTGCACGTCGAATGGGATGTCGCAGAGCCAGTCACGCCGCTTGGCCAATTGCCGTTCTTCATTGA
>JAFAHH010000563.1 GCA_019237355.1 Acetobacteraceae bacterium
TTTATCGATATCCGCGAGCAGCAACATGCTGGCGCGCGCGAGCCTGACCTCGGTGTACCGCATCGCTGCGGGCGGGTCGCCGTCAACGGAGCCGAAATTCCCCTGTCCGTCAATGAGCCGCACTCGCATCGAGAAGGGCTGCGCCATGCGCACCATGGCGTCGTAAATCGCGGCGTCACCGTGAGGGTGGTACTTGCCCATGACATCGCCGACTACGCGAGCCGACTTGCGGTACGGCCTATCCGGCGTATAGCCGGCTTCCTGCATTGCAAATAAAATGCGGCGGTGGACCGGTTTTAGACCGTCGCGGACGTCCGGCAGGGCCCGCGATACGATCACGGACATCGCATAATCGAGGTAGGAGCGTCGCATCTCCTCCTCTAGCGTCACCGGCTGCAGATCTTCAGGTGGCCCTGGCGTTTGACCAGATGTTTCGCTCAACTTTGTTCTCTTCTTTCACTTCTGGTGACGCCTCAATTCAGCCCTCCAGAAACACCTAGAGACCGTTCAATAACTTACTATTCGCGTGCGGCACGATGGTATTCGCGGTTCGGCATCATATCCGTCGCATATGCCATGCGGTTCGAGAGGTTGAAGAATGCGACCACTTCTGAGAGATCGAAGATATCTTCATTGCTGAGACCGGCTTCTCGCAACGCCCGGCGGTCGGCATCGCCGGCTTCCCAAGGCGTCGCGGTTAGCTTCCATGCGTAGTCGAGAATGGCGCGCTGACGCCGATCGAGTTCTGCCGCCCTGTAGTTCAAGGCCATCATCTCGCCAAGCTCTGGGTCGCCCGAGAGCATACGGACGGCCGCGCCGTGGGCGACGAGGCAATAGTAGCATCGGTTGAAGCTAGACACGACCACCGCAATCATCTCCCGCTCAAGCTTGGATAACCCCGAGTCGGCGAGCATGACCTCGTTGTACATCGCCATGAAATTGCGCAGGCGCTGCTGCCTCAGGCTGTAGGCGCTATACACGTTAGGGACAAAGCCGAGTTTATCGACGCACTTGCCCCAGATCGCCTGCAGATCTTCGTCCAGGTCCTTAGGGTTGGGAACGCCAAGCTTGGAGATGTGTTCGGGTTGGGGCACTGGCTGCTCCGCCGCTGGGTTGCACCCCTAAGGTGGTTCAACCGGCCCGGCCAAACAAGCAGCGTCGATTCAGGCAGAAAGCGACGGCGTGGACCTGTTCTCGAATCAGCAATTGACGGACATCCTAAAGGACTATGGCTATCCGTCGATTGGGGTAGTCATTGGGTTGGAGAGCATGGGCCTACCGTTACCGGGCGAAAGCCTTGTCATCGCAGCCTCGCTTTATGCTGCGGCGACCGGCGAAATGGACATTGTCTTGGTCGTACTCGCGGCGGCAATGGGCGCGATTGTTGGCGATAACCTGGGATACCTGATCGGCCGCAGCGTGGGTTTTCGGCTGCTCAGGCGATACGGACGGTACATATTGATCACGCCCGAACGGCTCCACATCGGCCAAAGGCTGTTTCGCAAGCATGGGGGGAAGGTGGTTTTCTTTGGCCGGTTCGTGGCAATCCTGCGCACCCTTGCGGCGCTTTTAGCGGGCGCCAGCCGCATGCCTTGGTGGCGGTTCTTCCTAGCCAATGCCAGCGGTGGCTTTGTCTGGGCCAGTGTTTACGGCTTCGGGCCCTGGCTACTGGGCGATCAATTCAAGAAACTTCAGGGGCCTGCCGCGATCGGGTTTGGAGTAGCCGCTGTGATTGGGATAGTTGGTTCGTTCGTGGTCGTGCGCTGGCAAGAGCGGCGGCTGGCGCGGAGCGTCTCGAAACGGGGAGCATAGCGCAGGGTTGGTCTAAGTCTAGGCCTCGATCGCGCCTGGCGCGCGGTTGCCGATCATTGCAAGCAGCTCGCGGCGGGTGATCGGGTTGTCGCGAAAAGCCCCCAGCATCCGGCTGGTTACCATGGCGACCCCTGGCTTGTGCACGCCCCGTGTTGTCATGCACTGATGGCCGGCCTCGATGATCACGCCGACACCTCGGGGTTGAAGCACATCGTTGATCGTATTGGCGATTTGAGCTGTAAGCTTCTCCTGGATCTGAAGCCGCCTCGCGTAGGCGTCGACCACCCGGGCCAACTTGCTGATCCCCACTACGCGGTGACGCGGCAGGTAAGCAACATGGGCCCGCCCGACAATCGGCGCCAAATGATGCTCGCAATAGCTCTCCAGGCGTATGTCGCGGAGCAGCACGATCTCATCGTAGCCATCAGTCTCATGAAACGTGCGTTCAAGTAGGGCAACCGGGTCGATAGCGTACCCGGAAAAGAATTCCTCGTAGGCGCGCACGACCCGCCCTGGCGTTTCCTGCAAACCCTCGCGCGCAGGATCCTCGCCTGCCCAGCGCAGCAGCACGCGAACCGCCTGCTCGGCTTCTTCCCGCGAGGGGCGCTCGGCAACCGGCGAGCTGTAATCGGGAGTTATAACATCCACCCTATTTTCCTTCACATCTGGCCGCTCGACAAATCCAAGCGGCTCCGTTGTGCTCTGTATATGGCGCTGCCCGGGCCCCACCCAACCGCCGGATTCCGGGGTTCCGTCTATCTAATGGATACGGCCGGGCTGGTGGGGGCTATCCAAGCTGAAGGCCGGGATTTGCACGTCAAACTCTTCGCCTGAGGACGACACAACCATATGATATGCCCCGGCCATAAACCCCGAGGGCGTGTCGAGCGGCGTGCCAGACGTATACTCGAAAACCTCCCCTGGATCGAGAACGGGCTGCTGCCCAACGACACCCGCACCCTTCACCTCTTGCGTACGCCCAACAGCGTCAGTGATGTGCCATGTCCGCCGCAGCAACTGGACGGGCTCTCGCCCACAGTTATCAACCTTTACGCTATAAGGCCAGACATAAGGTCCTTCCTCCGGCTGCGATTGGTCCTCCAGAAAGAATGAGCGGACGCTGACACGAATGCCTCGCGTGGTGGCCGCGTAATCCAGA
>JAFAHH010000660.1 GCA_019237355.1 Acetobacteraceae bacterium
TCGGCGCCCTGGTCCACATCGCGTGCGTCGCATCAAGTTTGCCATCGCCTCAGCATGTCCTCGCCGGCACGAATTTCGGCAGGGCGCACGGCTTCGCTCAGCCGCGCAGGAACTTAGAGCACGATCGCTTGAGGCGGAAACGTCGGAAAGCGTGAATCGTGCTCTCGAACAAGACTCGCTAGAGCATGTTTGTTTCTGCTAAAAACAAACATGCTCTAGCCCGAACCAGAGCAGCGCGGGGGAAACGAATCGAGTGAATGCTGCGCGCTGGAGTGGCAAACTCGCTTGGCCCAAATTTGCCCTCCCGCTACTCCGAGCACAGTGCGGGGCGGCTGGCTGGCGAAGTTTCGGAGTAGCTCGGCTGCCTTTTTGAGCCCCTTCGCAACGGGGCATAATCTCGGGAGTCCCCGGCGCAAGCCGGCGACTCCGAGCGCGAATTTACTCAGCCTTCGGCGGGGCACCGGGGCCTTGCTGACCCGATGATTGCCCAGCGCCTTGATGCCCCTCGGATTGCCGGACTTTGTCCAGCAGGGTGATCGCAGCGTTCACGCAAGCCTGGGTTGGCTCGTCATCGGCGCACTTCACCAAGATTGTGGAGTCGCCCCGGTGGAGACGGAATATGGCCGCCTTCGAATGCATCATCATATGATGAGGCCAATGCTCTTCATGCTCTTCGCGCTCTTCGCCCCCCCAGCCCGGCGGATGATGACCTGGCATCCCATGCTCAGGCCCGGGCCCGCCGACCCCAGGCGGTCCTCCCGGCGGAGCGCCACCCGGAGTGGTGGAGCCGCCTGGAGGCGTTTGAGCAAGGGCGGGACCCGCTAAGAGTACGATCAGCGCAGTCGAAAGAGCCCATCGTCGCATCAGCTTTCTCCTTCCAATTCAACCCGTATCACAGCAACGCCCCTAAGGCGCTCATGGCAGCGCGGGAGGGATTCAAATCCCGCGGAGCAGCGTTAACTGAATGCAAGAATGTGACGGGAGGAAGGTTGGAGCGACTGCCGGCAGTGCAAGGTTGATCAGCGGTCATCAAGCGGCCCGTAGTTACATGCGATAAGAGCGTCCTTGCCGTCGAATAATTCGCATGTAAGCCGAACGTAAATCCAGGCAGTCCGATAGACCAGATACTCCGGCATCCGATCGCCTCACGGGGACGCGCTCTGGGTGCTTCCGCCGTCAGCCGCTGCGCCCTGGCCGGCTTCCGCTTCAGGCGGGATCGCGATCGCCTGCGGTGCAAACCGGCCCGTCTCCGCATCATGATGGCAGGCGTTACAATTGAAATTCCCCGCTACTTTGGGCGAGTTGAAGACCGGCTTCGGGATCTCCCGGTGGCGGCGGCGCCAGAACGGGGTCGCGGTGAGCCGCCCCGGATCGGCCGGGTCGCGGACCCGGAATACATGGGCTGGCAAAGTATCCCAGTGCTCGGCCGAATTGGCGTCGGCATACGCTTTGAGGCGAGCCTCGAGCTCCGGCCCAAGCGTCGCATCTGCCCGGCCAAAATGATGCTTCAGATCCGCAAACATTCCGTCCCAAACGGATGCCGGCACCAAGCTCGGCGGATAGGCGAAGTGACACGCGCCGCATTGCAGCTTCCATTCAGGGTCGAGCTCTGCGGGAGGAACGCCATAGGGAGGCAAGTTTGCCAACGCCATTACGCCCGCCGTAACCAATGCAACCCCGCCGAGCACAATGACGGCCGTTACCCTGGGGGCGCCCCGAATCTCTGGCGAAACTGGCGCGCCGCCTTGCTTACGACCGGTCAGCATGGAAAGGACCAGATTCTCGCGGGTAAGCAGGCTCTCGGCGGCGACACCGGCCAGATGTGCCACGACCATCGCCAAAATGAACCAAGCCAGGGTTTCATGGACCTCGAGAACCGCCCGCCCCGTTGTGAACCGCGTGAAGGGAGCAAGCGGCCCTTCCTTCACAAACCCGCCGAGCACGACAATCCCCGTCCCGACCATGGCGGCCAGAACGAGCAGAACCGTAAAGACCATCAGTGATCCAAGTGGATTATGGCCCACAAACCGCGCTGGCCGCCTTGCGGCTAGGTTACGGGCATGGCGCACGACTTCGCTGAAGGGATAAGCGAAATCCGCAAACCGGGCGTGCCGCGTACCGAAGAATCCCCACACCAGACGAAAGAAGACCAGCGCCGCGATCGTACATCCCGAGACCAGATGCCATCGGAGCCACAGGATTGGGTCAAAGAAGCCAGTTGCGAGGGAAACGGAGACCGCTCCAGCAAGCAGCCAGTGAAACACGCGGATGCCCGTGTCCCATACCTGAACGGCCTCGGGCTCGCCCGAAGTTGGCCCAATCTCGCCTATTTCCTTGGTCTGAGGACGAAGCATATTCCGCCCTTTCGCTGCATCTCATTCCACACAGTGTCCAACGGACGCCGCGTAAGTTATTATGCCCTTAGGAATTGCCTGGCCGTGCGCGTGGCCGGGCGTTCGAACCATGCGTTGATGCCTACGGATAGGGCGCAGGAAGCCCCGACGCTCACCACGATATACGAGAATATCCCCAGGCTGCCGATAAGATGCATGCGCATCCAGACTTCCCGCAGCGCCCTCATGGGAAAAGGATGAGCGAGATAGAGGGCGTAGGAGGCATCGCCCAGAACGACCCAGCTCCGGGTCCAGGCTGAGATGCGCCCGGCGGGCGCAAACACGGCGGCAGCAACCAGCAGGGCGGCTGGAATGCCATAGCTGATGGGCCGAACGACTCGATACTCGATGGGATTAAGCCAAAACAGCACGATTGCCATGGCCACCAACAGCGCACGCCACGGCGCGGCGAGCACGGCGCCTTCCACCGCGATGTAGCCGAGCAGCACACCGAAAGCGAATTCGAGCACGATCGGATCGGCCCAGAACACCAATTGGGGGCTGCCTAAGGGAACCGTCCAGCCAATCAGGGCCAGCAACGCGATAACGCCACAAACGCCGCACACGGCCACGCGCCGTTGGAAGGGCAGGAAGAGGCAGAAGATAATATAAAAAAGCATTTCATAATTGAGCGTCCAGCCCAGGCGAAAAGCTGGCTGGATGTAACCATCCGGCCGGAGCCAGGGAATGAACAAGTAGCTCGCCGCGATGTAACGCCAATCGTCTCCCAAAGGCTCGCTCAAGGCGCCCGGAACGGTAAGCCCAAGCAGCACAACCGCCGTTGTTGTTAGCCAGTAAAGCGGTACTATGCGAGCGATACGCCGGCCCAGGAAAAGGCGGGCGCCCTGTCGCCGGCCAAATAGGCGCATTGATGACCATACCATCACAAAGCCGGAGATCACGAAAAAGATATCGACCCCGGCCTCCCAGGGCAACGGTTTCAACCAGGGAAATGGGCTCTCGCCGGGCCGGCCGGCGAAGGCGCCGGCCGCCTGCTCGGTGTGCAGGAATGCAACAACCAAGGCAGCAACTGCGCGCAGCACCTGAAGGTAGGGGAGCTGGGACCGCGCAGCTTGCATGATTAGAAGGCGAGCGCCGTCGCCTGCATCACCAGGGGCAGATTGCGAACCGTCCGGAGCACCGTTTCGGGCACTTTCTCGTCAATCGAAACCAAGCAGATGGCGTCTCCGCCTGGGCTCGAGCGACCCAGATGAAAGGTTGCGATGTTGATTCCGGCATCGGCCAAGGTAGC
>JAFAHH010000467.1 GCA_019237355.1 Acetobacteraceae bacterium
TTCGGCACACCCGCTGAATGATGTGCAGCGGCAACAATTGCGTGCGCGCCTCATCGAAGCCGGCTATGGCAATGTGAATATCCAGGAGGATGTTCAGTCCGACCTGCTTGGAGGCCTCGTCTTACGGGTCGGCGCGCGCCTTTATGATTCCAGCCTCAAATCCCGTCTGCAGCGCCTGCAGTACGCCATGAAGGGAGCCGCCTAATGGAGATCCGTCCTGCCGAGATCTCAGACATCTTAAAGAAACAGATCGCCTCTTTCGATCGCGAGGCCGACGTCGCTGAAACCGGCCAGGTGCTGAGCGTTGGCGACGGTATCGCGCGCATATTCGGCCTGCAGAACGTGATGGCTGGCGAAATGGTTGAGTTTCCCAATGCCGGCTTGCGGGGAATGGCGCTCAATCTCGAAAGCGATAATGTGGGCGTGGTGATCTTCGGCGATGACCGGGAGGTCCGTGAGGGCGATACCGTAAGCCGGACCGGAGCCATTGTTGATGTGCCAATCGGGGATGCGCTGCTTGGCCGGGTGGTGGATGCGCTCGGCAATCCAATCGACGACAGAGGCCCTATTGCGGCCACCGAGCGCCGCCGCGTGGAGGTAAAAGCGCCGGGGATCATTCCGCGCAAATCGGTGCACGAGCCCATGCAGACTGGGCTTAAGGCGATCGACGCGTTGATCCCGATCGGGCGCGGCCAGCGCGAGCTGATCATCGGCGACCGCCAAACCGGCAAGAGCGCCGTGATTATGGATACGATCATCAACCAGAAGCAGATCAATGCTTCGGGGGATGAGAAGCGCAAGCTTTATTGCATCTACGTGGCTGTGGGTCAGAAGCGCTCCACCGTTGCGCAGCTCGTACGTACGCTGGAAGAGACTGGCGCCCTGCAATATTCTATCGTGGTGGCCGCGACAGCGTCCGAGCCGGCGCCGATGCAGTTCCTCGCCCCGTATAGCGGCTGCACGATGGGCGAGTATTTCCGCGATAACGGTCGGCATGCGGTTATTTTCTACGACGACCTCTCCAAGCAGGCCGTCGCTTACCGCCAGATGTCGTTGCTGCTGCGGCGCCCACCCGGCCGCGAAGCCTATCCGGGTGACGTGTTCTATTTGCATTCCCGCCTGCTCGAGCGCGCGGCGAAGATGTCGGACGAATTTGGGGCCGGCAGCCTGACCGCGTTGCCAGTGATCGAGACGCAGGCGGGCGACGTCTCGGCCTATATCCCGACGAATGTGATTTCGATCACCGACGGCCAGATCTTCCTCGAGACGGAATTGTTCTTTAGAGGCATCCGGCCGGCGGTGAACGTGGGACTATCGGTCTCGCGCGTGGGTTCGGCCGCGCAGATCAAAGCCATGAAACAGGTGGCTGGACGCATCAAGCTGGAGCTTGCCCAATATCGCGAGATGGCGGCCTTCGCGCAATTTGCCTCCGATCTCGATGCCTCGACGCAAAGGCTTCTAGCGCGGGGTGTGCGGCTGACGGAGCTGCTCAAACAGCCGCAATTCAGCCCCATGCCCGTAGAAGAGCAGGTGGTCTCGATTTTTTCGGGCACGCGCGGCTATCTCGACCCGCTTGAGGTGAGCAAGATCAGCCAGTTCGAATCGCGGCTTCTCTCGGAGATCAAAACTCGGGAGCCGGGTATCCTCGAGGCCATCCGTACAGACCGGGAATTGAAGCCGGATACCGAGAAGAAGCTGACCAGCTTCCTCGATGATTTCTCCCGGACCTTTGCTTGAAGCACGAGGCCTGAGCCATGCCCAGCCTCAAGGACCTGCGCACCCGTATCAATAGCGTCCGCTCGACGCAAAAGATTACGAGTGCGATGAAAATGGTCGCGGCCTCGAAGTTGCGCCGCGCGCAGGCGCAGGCGGAAGCCGCCCGGCCTTATGCGGAGCGCATGGAGCGCATGCTGGGCGCGCTCGCGGCCTCCGTCGCGGGCAGCCCGACCGCGCCTCGGATGCTAGTGGGCACCGGCAAGGACCAGGCGCATCTGCTGATCGCGGTGACGGCGGATCGCGGCTTGGCGGGGGCCTTCAACGCCAATGTCGGCCGGTACGTGCGCAACCTGGCCCGGCGGCTCGAGGGAGAAGGCAAGACGGTGCGGATCCTGGCGGTTGGCCGGAAGGGGCGGGATTTCCTTCGCCGCGAGCTCGCCGCGATGATTACGGGGGATATTAGCTATGCCGGGCGCAAGCGCGTCGAGTTCGCCGACGCCGAGGAGATCGGGCGGCGTATCACGAACATGCTGATGGATGGCGAGATTGATGTCGCCACCATCATCTATAACCAATTTCGCTCGGTAATTTCTCAGGTCGTGACCGAGACGCAGATTCTGCCCCCATCCGTGCCGGAAACGGCAACCCAGCAGGAAACGGGCCCGCGCGCAATCTACGAGTTCGAGCCCGATGAAGAGACGATCCTTGCGCAATTGCTTCCCCAGGCGCTGGCAATCCAGATTTATCGGGCGCTGCTGGAAAGCGCTGCGGGCGAGCACGGGGCGCGCATGACCGCGATGGATAACGCCACCCGGAATGCGGGCGATATGATCAAGCGCTTGACCTTGAACTATAATCGCGCCCGCCAAGCCAACATCACCAAAGAGCTTATCGAAATCATCTCGGGCGCTGAAGCCGTCTGAAAACGAGGGAACGTCTATGGCAAAAAACGTTGTCGGCCGGGTCACGCAAGTGCTTGGCGCTGTTGTCGATGTGCAATTCGAAGGCGACCTGCCATTCATTCTGAACGCGCTCCACACGAAGATTGGCGACCGGACGTTGGTGCTGGAAGTCGCTCAGGAATTAGGCGAGCGTACGGTCCGCTGCATCGCCATGGATACGACCGATGGCCTGGTGCGAGGCCAGGAGGTAGTCGATACGGGTGGACCGATCCGCGTCCCCGTTGGCGAAGGAACCCTAGGCCGCATCATGAACGTGATCGGCGAGTCAGTCGACGAGCGGGGCCCGATCAATGCCTCTGAAGAACTTCCGATCCACCGCGACGCCCCGAAATTCGAGGACCAGGCGACGACCGCCGAAATCCTCGTCACGGGCATCAAGGTGGTCGACCTGCTCGCGCCTTACCTAAAAGGGGGCAAGACCGGGCTGTTCGGCGGCGCTGGCGTCGGTAAGACCGTGCTTATTCAGGAGCTGATCAACAACATCGCCAAGGCGCATGGCGGCGTTTCGGTATTCGCCGGGGTGGGCGAGCGCACCCGTGAGGGCAACGATCTTTACCATGAGATGATCGACGCCGGGGTGATCAGGCTGGGTGAAAACACGACCGAAGGGTCGAAAGTCGCCCTGGTCTATGGTCAGATGAACGAGCCTCCGGGTGCGCGCGCCCGTGTGGGCCTTACAGGCCTGACCGTCGCCGAGTATTTCCGCGACGAACAGGGCCAAGATGTGCTGTTCTTCGTCGATAATATCTTTCGCTTCACCCAGGCCGGGGCGGAGGTTTCGGCGCTGCTGGGACGCATCCCATCGGCTGTGGGGTATCAACCTACCTTGGCCACCGACATGGGCGCACTTCAGGAGCGGATCACCAGCACCAAGAAGGGTTCGATCACCTCGGTGCAGGCGATCTATGTGCCCGCGGACGACCTCACGGATCCGGCCCCCGCCACCTCCTTTGCCCACCTCGATGCAACCACGGTGCTGTCGCGCCAGATCGCCGAACTTGGCATCTACCCGGCGGTCGATCCGCTCGATTCGACCTCGCGCTCCCTCGATCCGCGGATTGTCGGCGAAGACCATTATAACGTGGCCCGCGAAGTGCAGCGGATCCTGCAGACCTATAAGAGCCTGCAAGACATTATCGCCATCCTCGGCATGGATGAGCTTTCGGAAGACGATAAGCTCACCGTTGCCCGGGCGCGTAAGATCCAGCGCTTCCTGAGCCAGCCCTTCCATGTGGCCGAAGTCTTCACCGGCTTCCCGGGCGTGTTCGTACCCGTGGCGGACACGATCCGCAGTTTCAAAGCGATTGTTTCCGGCGAGTACGACCATTTGCCGGAATCCGCCTTCTACATGGTCGGCACAATCGAAGATGCGGTAAGGAAAGCCGAAGAGACCAAAGTTGCGGCATAACGGATGGACAACACGAACCTGGAGATCGTAAGCCCCGAACGGCTGCTGCTCTCGCGGCCGGTGCAGATGGTGGTGATCCCGGCCTGGGAAGGGGAGATGGGCGTGCTGCCCGGGCACGCCCCGGCAATCGTCATGCTCCGTGGCGGCACGGTTCGCCTCTACGAGGCCGGCCAAGTGACCGACCGGCTTTACGTGGCGGGCGGCTTCGCCGAGATAACGCCTGAGCGGTGCACCGTATTGGCCAACGAGGCGATTCCGGTATCGGAACTGTCGCGCGCTGAGGCCGAGGAGCGGCTTCAGCAAGCCCAGGCCGCCTACGACGCGGCCGACCGGCTCGACATTGCCGCGCTCGATGCCGCCATGGCCCGTATCCAATCAGCCCGGGCCATGGTAGAGGCGGCGGAGGCCGGATGAGCTGGGCCGGTTGCCTGAGGCCGCACGGATGGAATGAAGCACTGGCGTATTGAGCAAGTGCCCTGGGACCTGTTCGACCCGGCCCGCGTCGATCCTGAAATCGTGCCGCTCGTGAAGGCCGCCGCCATGGTGGAACGGAACGGCCCGGATTACGCGGTGTATCTCAACCGTGTATTCTCCAACGACCCCGAATTCTGCAAAGCCGCGGATAATTGGGCTTTCGAGGAGGTTCAGCACGGCGATGCCCTGGGGAAGTGGGCGACGCTGGCCGACCCCGGGTGGGATTATCGGGGTTGTTTCGAGCGCTACCGGGCGGGGTACCCAATCCAACTCGATGCTGAGGCGTCCATCCGGGGCTCCCGGACGGGCGAGCTCATCGCCCGCTGCATGGTGGAGATCGGCACCTCAAGCTACTACACGGCGCTCGGCGATGCCACGAAGGAGCCCGTGCTGCAGCAGATCTGTCGGCTGATCGCGGCCGACGAGTACCGGCATTTCAAGCTCTTCTACGACCATATGCGGCGCTACCTGGCGCGCGAGAAGATCGGGATGGGCAAGCGGCTTCGGATCGCGGTCGGCCGGGTCACGGAATCTGAGGATGACGAGCTGGCCTTTGCCTTCCACAGCAGCAATGAGCCGGCGGACCTGCCCTACTCGCACGAGCGCTGTGTCACCGCTTACATGGGCCGGGCGATGAGCTTCTACCGCTTCCGGCACATCGAGCGTGGGATGGGCATGCTGTTTAAAGCCGTCGGCCTACCCCCACGGGGGCGGATGTCCGATACCGCCGCCAAGCTGGCCTGGCGCTATTTGCAATGGCGCCGGGCACGATACAGCCGGAAGCTGGCCGGAGATGGAAGCGCGGTTGGGGCTGCGGGGCCAACCGAGCGGGTCGCGGTGTAATCGCCCTTCTAAACAATCGTTTACGTGAAGCTCTTAATGCGGTAAGTGCAAGAGCTTAGCGTGCCTACCGACGGGCGCGCGGGCGAGCAGCACTGAGGCGACTATGCAGAAGCCGGAGACCCCCCCGAAACCGCGGCGCGCTTTCCCTTGGGTGCGTCTGGTGCTGCTTCTGCCCGTAATCGCGATGCTATGGGTGCCTTCGTATAACAGGAATGAGCCCAATTGGGGCGGAATACCCTTCTTTTATTGGTACCAACTGCTGTGGATCGTCCTGGGGACGGTCTGCATCGCCATCGTGTATCGGGCGGAGCGCTAGTATGGCTTTCAATGGCGCCGCCTTGCTGGTTTTTGTGCTTCTCTTTGGCTTCGTCACTTGGCTCGGCTTTGCGGCGGCCCGTTGGCGTGCTGGCGACCTCACCCTGCTTCATGAATGGGGCCTAGGCGGTCGCCGGTTCGGCACGTTGGTCACCTGGTTTCTGCTCGGTGGGGATCTTTATACCGCCTACACCTTTATTGCGGTTCCGGCGCTGATGTTTGGGGCTGGGGCGGTGGGATTCTTTGCCGTGCCGTACACGATTATGGTCTATCCATTCCTATACGCGGTGTTTCCGCGTGTATGGCAGATAACGCACCGATACGGGTACATTACGGCGGCAGATTTGGTGCGAGGGCGATATGGCAATCGATGGCTGGCATTGGCCGTAGCCGTCACCGGGCTCGTTGCGACCATGCCCTATATCGCCCTGCAGCTCGTTGGCATGCAGGTGGTAATCGGGGCAATGGGAATCGAGACCTCGGGGCTCAGTGGCGACCTCCCGCTCATCATCGCCTTTGTGATTCTAGCCGCGTTTACCTACAGCAGCGGGCTGCGGGCGCCGGCGATGATTGCGATTGTCAAGGACACGCTGATCTATATTACGGTGATCGCGGCCGTTGTGGTGATCCCCATTGAGCTCGGTGGTTACGGCAAAATCTTTGCGGCGGTTCCACCCAGCAAATTGCTGCTGGCGTCCCCGGGACCGGGCACGCTTGGGTCCTATAGCGCTTACGCCACACTCGCCGTCGGGTCAGCGCTGGCGCTGTTTCT
>JAFAHH010000472.1 GCA_019237355.1 Acetobacteraceae bacterium
TGTTGGTAAATCGGGTTATCCAGCGCCGCGAGAGCCGCAGGCTGCAGCCCGGCCGCGAGCGCGTTGGCCGCTCCGATCAGGCTATTCACCACTTGCTGTGACGGTGCCCCTGGCGCGATGCCAACGGCTCGCCGCACCTGGGCGCGCGCCTGGACCATTTGCATCAACGTGAGCACCGACATGTTTTGCCAGCGCGGACTCGCTTGAAGCTCGCCGGCAAGGTAATCGACGGCCGCGACGGCACGGGCGCCATCGACCGGGTCACCTCGAGTACGGATTGGGTCTGCGAAGGCCCATTGCGCGAGTTCGATAGCACCGACATCGGGGTCCACGACCCCGAATGCGAAAGGCGGCATACGCGCCGTATCCGGAACCTGAATGCCGGCGCAGGCGGCCGGCAGCATAGCGATGAATAACCAAGCAGGCGGGGCGAGGTATTGCCGTATCACTTCCCGAGCCCCTGGCGGAAGCGCGCGGCCAGTTTGACGTATCGAATTGCATTTTGATCAAATCCCGCCCGCTCCTCTGCTGGCATCACGCGCTTAAGCCGCGCCGGCGCGCCCATCCAAAGCTCATTCGGGCCGATCACCTTTCCCGGGGCGAGGAGCCCGCCAGCGGCGAGCACACCGCCTTCTTCGATCACCGCGCCGTCCAGGACGGTCGCGCCCATGCCAACGAAGGCTCGGTTGGCGAGCGTGCAGCCGTGCAGAATCGCTGCGTGACCTATAGTCACATCTTCACCGATCACCGTAGGGAACACGCCGCCCACCGTGTGAACGATCGTCCCATCCTGGATATTGCTGCGCGCTCCAACGCGAATGAAATGAATGTCCCCGCGCAACACGCAGCCGAACCAGATACTTGCTTGTGGTCCGATCTCCACGTCGCCAATGAGCGCTGCGGTTGGGGCGACGAATGCATCGGCGGCAAGTTTCGGAATGACGCCGTCCAAGCTGTAGATCGGATTAGCCGGGGTCTCAGGCATTGGCGCTCGCCTTCTCGCCGGCCTGCATGTCCAACCCCAGCATCAGCCCGATATTCTGGACTGCGGCTCCTGAAGCGCCTTTGCCGAGATTGTCCAGGCGTGCCACGAGCAGTGCCTGCCGATGTACCTCGCTCGCATAGACGCGAAGTTCCATCCGGTCGGTATCATTCAGCCCCTCTGGTTCGAGCCGCAGGGGCTCAGGAGGGGCCACTTGGATCAGCGGGCAACCAACATAGCGCGCCGCCAATACGTGATAGAGGTCCCGGCCAGAGGCGCCCCCGGACAGGGTATCCAAATGGAGCGGGATGCAAACCAGCATCCCCTGCCGGAAATGGCCGACCGACGGGATGAAGATCGGGCGCCGGGTTAAGCCGCTATAAAGCTGCGTTTCTGGCACATGCTTGTGCTGGAAATTGAGGCCATAGATCTCAAACGCGGGTCCGCCCGAGCGCTCATGGGCTTCGATCATAGCCTTGCCGCCGCCGCTGTAGCCGCTTACCGCATTGATGCTGACTGGATAATCGGGTGGCAGCACCCCGGCATCCAGGATCGGCCGAATCAATGCGATTGCGCCGGTGGGATAACACCCTGGATTGGCCACCCTTTGTGCCGCGGCAATCTTCTCGGCCTGACCGAGCGCGAGTTCTGGAAAACCATAAACCCAGTCGGGATGTACTCGGTGCGCCGTGCTCGCATCGAGCAACTTTGGCGCGCTTGGGCCAAGATTTTCGGCGATCGCGGCCGCTTCGATTGCGGCTTCATCCGGAAGGCAGAGCACGACCAGGTCGACCTCGGACATGATCGCGCGCCGGGCCTCGAGATCCTTTCGCTTCTCCGCGGGCAAGCTCCGCAGCTCGATCGTCGATAGTGCAAGCAAACGCTCGCGAATGCCGAGGCCCGTCGTGCCTGCCTCGCCATCGATGAATATACGGGGCCTTTCTGGCATACCGGTCTCCTGCGCTCGGCCGATGAATGCCGCCGTCCGGCGGCGCAAAACCCCTCGATGCGCTCCCGGCAGTATGAGGCTATCCGCTTACGCACCGGGGTCAATGGAGGGGCCCGAGAACTCTGGAAAGTCGGAGCTGGTCTGACACCCCCGCCGGGTCAGCATAAGATCGCCGAA
>JAFAHH010000546.1 GCA_019237355.1 Acetobacteraceae bacterium
GCCTCGCTCTCGGCTGAGGGCCGCAGCTCGGCCACCACCGTGCTCGTCGGCAGCGCGCTGCGCTGGATGCACGGCCCGCAGTCCGGCCTCGCGCCGGTCACGCGCAAGATCCTCGGCTTCACCGACAACCGTCAGGACGCCGCGCTGCAAGCCGGGCACTTCAACGACTTTCTCTTCGTCAGCCTCACCCGCGCCGCCTTCCTCGCCGCGGTCGAGCAGAACCAGCTCGCCCTTGAACCGGCCGATTACGACTTCGGTGGTGTACCGTTCCTGGCCGCTCTGATCCGTCCATTTCCTCGTCTGCAAAGAGCCCTCGATGAAAACCTTCCGGCCCTTGCGCAGATACCGCTCGGCCACATCGCCGATGCGGTCGTTGAAAATAACCACGCGGTGCCACTCGGTTCGCTCTTTGCGCTCGCCAGAGCTCCGGTCGTTCCAGGTCTCGCTGGTGGCCAAGTTCAGGGTGACGATCTTCTGCCCGTCCTGCGTATTGCGCACCTCTGGGTCCCGGCCCAGATTGCCCACCAGGATCACCTTGTTCACGCTGCCAGCCATAAGCTCCGGTCCTTTCTCATGCGCCCTGCCGGGTTCGTCCCGGAGTGCTCGTTACCTAAATCAGCTCCGGCCACGCCGGGGCCGCTCGCTCGAAATATGTCACGTCCTACCAGATTGGGCGCGACTCGCGATATACTGTTAGAACATCCCGAGAACAACAGGAACTTCCCGGATGGCTGACTCCATTCACGTGCGCGGCGCACGTGAGCACAATCTGAAAAACGTCACTGTGGCGATCCCACGGAACAGTCTGACGGTCATCACGGGGCTTTCGGGCTCGGGCAAATCCTCCCTCGCGTTCGATACGATCTATGCCGAAGGGCAGCGGCGCTATGTCGAGAGCCTTTCCGCGTACGCAAGGCAGTTCCTCGAGCTTGCGGGCAAGCCCGATGTCGACAGTATCGAAGGCCTCTCGCCGGCCATTTCGATTGAGCAAAAGACGACCAGCCATAACCCGCGCAGCACGGTCGGGACGGTCACCGAGATCTATGACTATATGCGGCTGCTTTGGGCTCGGGTGGGAGTCCCGTACTCGCCGGCGACCGGGCTGCCGATTGAGGCACAGACGGTCTCGCAAATGGTGGACCGGGTCATGGCGATGGCGCCGGGCACGCGGCTCTATCTGCTTGCGCCCGTGGTGCGCGGCCGCAAGGGCGAATACCGGAAGGAGCTGGCGGAGCTTCAGCGGCGCGGCTTCACCCGAGTGAAGGTCGACGGAACACTCTATGAAATCGAAGCCGTCCCCAGCCTTAACCGCAAACTGAAGCACGATATCGAGGCCGTCGTGGACCGGGTGGTCGTGCGAGAGGGCGCGGAGACCCGGCTGGCGGATAGTTTTGAAGCCGCGCTTGGGCTTTCCGACGGCCTCGCCTATGCGGAGTATGCCGACACCGGGGAGCGCACGAGTTTCTCCAGCCGCTTTGCCTGCCCGGTGAGCGGGTTCACCATCGAGGAGATCGAACCCCGGCTGTTCAGCTTCAACAGCCCGCACGGCGCCTGCCCGGCCTGCGGCGGGCTGGGTGTGGAGACATTCTTCGATCCAGCCCTCGTCGTGCCCGACGATGGGCTCTCGCTCGCAACAGGTGCGATTGCGCCGTGGGCTGGCGCACAGACCGAATATTACGACCAAACCCTGCAAAGCCTTGCCCGGCACTTCAAGATCAGCACGCGCACGCTCTGGCGGGACCTGCCGAAGAAGGCGCGCGAGGGCATCCTCTTCGGCACGGGTGAAGAACCCGTTACTTTCTCCTACAATGATGGCGTGCGCGCTTACGCGGTCACCAAGCCGTTCGAAGGGGTAATCCACAACTTGCAACGGCGCTACCGGGAAACCGATAGCGTGTGGGCGCGCGAGGACCTCTCGCGCTACCATTCCGAAAAGCCCTGTGCGGCTTGCCGCGGAGCGCGGCTCAAGCCAGAGGCGCTTTCGGTGCGCGTCGCGGGCAAGAATATCGCCGAGGCGAGCGAGCTCTCGATCCACGATGCACTGCATTGGTTTCAAAGCGTAAGCGAAACCCTTACTCCGCAGCGCGCCGAGATCGCGCGCCGCATTCTTCGGGAAATTTCCGAACGTTTGCAGTTCTTGGTCGATGTCGGGCTCGATTACCTGACGCTCGCCCGCGCCTCGGCGACACTTTCTGGCGGCGAGAGCCAGCGCATCCGCCTGGCCAGCCAAATTGGCTCGGGCCTGACGGGCGTGCTCTATGTTCTCGACGAGCCCTCGATCGGCCTGCACCAACGGGATAACGAACGCCTGCTGGCCACGCTGCGTCGCCTGCGCGACCTAGGCAACACGGTGCTCGTGGTGGAGCACGACGAGGATGCGATCCGCGCCGCCGACCATCTGATCGATATGGGGCCAGCCGCGGGAGTGCATGGCGGCACCGTCGTCGCGCAAGGCACGCCAGCGCAGGTCACCGCCAATCCGCGCTCGCTGACGGGCGATTATCTTGCGGGACGGCGCCAGATCGAAGTGCCGCGGCTGCGCCGGCCGGTGCAAAGGGATCGCGTAGTGCGCCTGGTTGGGGCGCGCGGCAATAACCTGAAGGATGTGAGGGCAGAATTTCCGTTATCAACATTCACGTGCATCACCGGTGTATCCGGGGGCGGCAAAAGCACGCTCGTCATCGATACGCTCTATAGGGCGGCGGCCCGTCGGCTCATGGGCGCGAATGAGACGCCAGCCCCGCACGACCGGCTCGAAAATCTTGAATTGCTGGACAAGATCATCGATATCGACCAGTCGCCGATCGGCCGCACACCCCGCTCCAATCCGGCGACCTATACCGATTTGTTCACGCCAATTCGCGACTGGTTCGCCGAGCTACCGGAGAGCCGTGCCCGCGGATACAAGCCGGGACGATTTAGTTTCAATGTGAAGGGTGGACGCTGCGAGGCATGCCAGGGCGATGGCGTGCTGAAGATCGAGATGCACTTTCTCCCTGACGTATATGTCACCTGCGATGTTTGCAAAGGCAAGCGATACAATCGCGAAACGCTGGAAATCAAGTTTCGCGGCAAGTCGATCGCGGACGTTTTGGCGATGACGGTCGACGAGGCGGCGCCGTTCTTTAGCGCGGTGCCGCGGATTCATGACCGGCTGCGGATCCTTGAGCGCGTAGGGCTCGGTTATATTAGCCTGGGGCAGCAGGCGACCACGCTTTCGGGCGGTGAGGCCCAGCGGATCAAGCTCGCAAAGGAGCTGGCACGCCGGGCCACCGGGCGCACCCTCTATATCCTCGATGAACCAACAACTGGCCTACATTTCGAAGATGTCCGCAAGCTGCTGGAAGTGCTGCACGTGCTGGTGGACCAGGGCAATACCGTGATCGTGATCGAGCACAATCTGGAAGTGATCAAGACCGCCGATTGGATCATCGATCTCGGCCCCGAAGGCGGCGATGGCGGGGGTCGAATCGTTGCGGCGGGCACGCCGGGGGACATCGTTTCCGAGGACGCCAGCTATACAGGGAGGTTTCTCGCGCCGCTGCTTGCGCGGGCAGTCCCCGACAGGCAGCTTAAGCGGGCCTAGAGCGCAAAGGCTTCAGGCCCGAGTGGTTTCGCGATCCGTCAGGCCCGATCCATAGGCGCGATACAATGCCCGCATCGCCGCTTTGTAACCGATGAAATTCATGGATTTCGCAACAGACCTGGACGCCAAAAGTACGATTAAACCCGCCGCCTTGTTAAGTCTTCAGCTCGTGCTTGAGCTCGTTGAGGAAACGCCAGTCGGTATGCTCGGCGATGAGCTTCTGCGGTGTGGACCTGATCATGCCCAGCTCCTGCATACGG